>DATLUO010000272.1 GCA_035533075.1 Pirellulales bacterium
CCCCCCCCCCACCGCGAACGCCTCACTCCGTCCGTCAAGGCACTACCGGCAGCAGCACGCGCGAGGCGAGCTTCCCGGAGCGATAGAGCCGCTGCGTCGCCCGCCGGAAGTCAGCGGGCTGCGCGTGGTAGATGTCGACAAACTGCTGTGGGTTGCGGTCGACGAGCGGAAACCAGGTGCTTTGCACCTGCAACATCAGGCGGTGCCCGCTGCGGAATGTGTGATAGGCGTCCTGCAGCGTGAAGGCGACGAGCGTAGGCTCGCCCGGTGCAAACGCTTCAGGCCGCTCGAGGCTGTTGCGGAATCTCCCCCGCATCACATCTCCGCGAACGAGCTGCTGATAGCCGCCCATGCGGACGCCCGCCGGGTTGGGATTCGGATCGGGGTAGTCGTCGGGATAGACGTCGACCAGCTTCACGATCCAGTCGCTGTCGGTGCCGCTGGTCGATACGTGCAGCTCTGCCCGGAGCGGGCCGGCGATCATCACGTCCTCCTCCAACACGTCCGTCTGATAGACCAGCACGTCGGGCCGCCGCGCGGCAAACCGCTGGTCGGCAATCATATACTCGGCAGCCATGCCGATCGTGATCTGGTCGATGAACGGCACCGGCCGGTCGGGGTCGCTCGGGTATTCGTCGTAGGCCGGGCCGTTCTCTTCCGGCGGCCCGAACGACAGCCTTCCGCCGGCGCAAAAATAAAGCGGCTTCGGTTGCGTCGCCGCCGGAGGCCAACGCTCGTGCTTGCGCCATCGGTTCGTGCCGGTCTCGAACACCCAGGCTTCCGGTGGCTTGAAATCCCCCTTGCCTTTCAGGTGAAACTCGAAGAACGGCAACTCGATCTTCTCGCGGTAAAACCCCGACACCTTCGAGTTGAACGCAACGTCGCCCAGCTTGGAGCCGTCGTCGCCGTTCCAACCGCCGTGCCGCCAGGGTCCCATCACCAGCATGTTGGCGGCGTCGGGGCTGCTTCGCTCGACCTGCTTGTACGTCTCCAGCGCTCCGAACAGGTTCTCGGCGTCGAACCAGCCGCCCACGGTCATCACGGCCGGGCGGATGTTCTTCAAGTGCGGACGCAGGTTGCGGGCCTTCCAAAAGTCGTCGTAGACGCCGTGTTGCATGGCCTCGTTCCAGAACGCCACCTGATCTTCGAAATACTTGGCGTTCGCGTCGGCCAGCGTGCCAAGTCGCAGGAAGAAGTCGTAGCCGTCGGGCGTGTCGTGCTCGAACCGCGACCGTTGCTTCTTGATCGGCTCTGGCCGCGGGCGGCCGAAGTTCGACATGAAGTTGAACAGGTGCGTCAGAAACAGGGCGCCGTTGTGGTGCCAGTCGTCGCCGACGAACCAATCGGTGACGGGTGCTTGCGGCGAGGCGGCCCGCAGTGCCGGATGGGCGTCGATCATGCCGGCCGCCGTGTAAAAGCCTGGATAAGAAATGCCCCACATGCCGACTTTGCCGTTGTGGTTCGGAACGTGCCGGGTCAACCATTCGATGGTGTCCCAGGTATCGCTGCTTTCGTCGATGTCGGCCGGTCCGTTCTTTTCCGGCAGGCAGGGCCGCATGTTGACGAACTCCCCTTCCGACATCCACCGTCCGCGCACGTCTTGATAGGCGAAGATGTAGCCTTCCTTGCCGAACAGCGGCGACGGGCCGAGGTCGCCTTTGTATTGGTCGGCGCCGTAGGGACCGCTGCTGTAGGGCGTCCGCATGAGCAGAATGGGCCAGGCTTGCGTGTCGTCCTTCGGCACGTAGACGGCGGTAAACAGCCGCTTGCCGTCGCGCATCGGGATGCGGTATTCATATTTCGTGTAGTTCGCTTTGACGTGCTCCGGCCCTTGTGCGGCGGCGACGCCGGCCGATGCGATCGGCAACAAAAGCAGCGGGAAAACAAACGCGGGCAGTCGAACTCTCAGGGGCATCGAGGAAGTCTCCGGTTAGTCCAAAGGTGTGCGTCTCGCCGGTTCGTCGGCAGTGGACATCTATTATTCACTGCCCGGCCGTGGATTGCACGGGGCCCGTCGCCGTCGTTGTTCTACACTTCTCGCGCGTCAGCCGCGTAGCGGCGAGATAGTATAGCCGTGGGCGCAAGCCCACGGGACCAATGGGGTAGGTCAGATAAGCCGCGTAGCGGCGACAGAGGTAGGTAGCGCACCACGCGCTCTGTCGCCGCTACGCGGCTGCGCGGACCGTTCGCGTTCCTCTTCCGAGGGCTTGCGCCCACGGCTAAACTCCACCGTCCCTACGGGACTGGGGAACGCAACGGCCGCGCCGGGGCCTCGGACTTGTGTAGAACAACAAGGCCCGTCGCCCCAGCGGATCGCGGTGTCGTTCACCAATCTTCGCACGCCAGTTCCGGTGGGGCCAGCTCGCGCAGCCTGGTTGCCTCGTCGAGCAGCTTTTTTCGCACCGGTTCTAGGGAGGCGGGCAGGCTTCCCTCGGGCAGCTTCGCCAACACCCGCAGCGCTTGGGCCGGGCGACGCTCGTTGCGCACCAAGACCTGCCCCAGCTTGAGACGCACGCGGGCGGCGTCGGGAAAGTGCGCCAGGTGGCTCACCATCAACTCGATCGACTCCGGCCAGGCCTCGGTCTCGAGCAGCTTCGCGATGAGCTGGCGCGAATCGGGCTCCGGGAGCTGCCAACCTTCGATCGTCGGCGACATCTTCTTGTTCAACGCGTAAGCGCCGCGGGCGTGCCCTTCGCCGAGCAGCCTTTGAATTTCAGCCAGCGCAGCGGCCCGCTTCGCGCCGGCTTGTTGGCCCGCGGTGCGCGCGTCGGCCTTGGTTTTGGACTTTCGCTTTTTGCGTTTCTTGACCTTTTCTCCCTCTCGGCCGGCGAACACGGCATAAAGGTCCCAGCCTTCACAATCGACCCGGTCCGACTTGAGCAACCAAGTGGCGGCGACGAAGCCGAGTGCCGCGCCGGAAAGGTGCAAAACGCTCGGTCCCCAGCCGAAACCGTCCAAAGCGGCGGTGGCGATCTCGATGCCGAGATAGATCGCGGCCATCGCCAAAATCGAAATCTCGAAGCTGATCGGCCTGAACCCGACGATCAAAATGCAGCTCAAATCGTTGCGCGGCGCCCAGACCATGGCCATTGCCAGCAGGCCGTAGATGGCGGCCGAGGCACCGAGCGATCCGCCACCGTCGGCGCCGAGCATGCAGAGTTGTTCCAGCGCCGACTGGACGACGCCGATTCCCAGGTAAACCGCAGTGAACCGCCACCAGCCGAGTTTGCCCTCGACCACCAGCCCGAAGGCCCACAGAAACACCATATTGCCCAGCAGATGGAAGAATCCCGCGTGCAGGAAACTGGAAGTGAGCCATTGGAGCGGGTGCAGCCCGTCGCCGTAGGCCAGCATCCACGGTTCGACCTGTTCCTCAGGCACACCGCTGGCCCAGAGTGTCATGAACACGACGGTGTTGATCACGATCAGTCCGCCGGTGGCCCAAGGCGGATGATAAATCGGCGCGTCGGTATTCCAGGGAATGAGCACGCGGGGATTCTTGCAGCGTGAGTGCCAAAGGGACGGGTTCCATCTGCCTCGACATAATACTAATTGGCGCGGCGGGCGGTCACAACGGGCGGCCCCAGGGCCAACTCGCCGGATCCTGCCGGTAGAAGTCGCGCAGGATGGCGTACAGTTCGGGGTGGCGTTCTCGCAGCACGACCGGCCGCTCAAAAAAACATTCGGTGGCCACCGCGAAGAACTCCGCCCGGCTCGACGCGCCGTATTCATTCAAGAGCGTGGCGCGTCCCTGGCGTGACGCCCGCACCAGCCGGTGGTATTCTTTTTCGACGACCCGCTCCCATTGCCTTTCCTGCCCGTGCTCCAAAGGGGGCGTGCCGTCCATGCCGCCGTCGAGATCGTCGAGGTGATGGGCAAATTCGTGAAACACCAGGTTCCCGCCCTCTTCGTCGGCCAGACCTTGTGTGTTTTTCCAGGAGAGTACGATCGGCCCTCGATGCCAGGCTTCGCCATAGACCGGGTAGCCGTTGTGGACCAGGCCGTCTCGGTCGCCGGGCGGGTGGAGGTAGGTGTCGGGGTAGATCAGCACCGACTGGATCTGATCGTAGTGATATTCATAGTCGATGCCGAGCACGAGCAAGCAGGCCTGGGCGGCGATCGTCACTTTCATCTCATCATCGACGACGAGACCGCCGCACCCCAGCCAGTTTTTCTCCGCCACGAACACTTGGACTCGTTGCCGCAGTTTCGCTTGTTCCGGCGGCGTCAGCAGCCGGTACTGAACCACGTTGCGGTTCAGGTGCGCAAGCCAGTCCGCGGGAAACGGGCTGGCAAGAATCCGCTTGCGGCGGCGGCGTTTGAGCCAAGAGAAGATCATCGAGGCGTCCTTCGCGTATGCGAGCTCGCCTCGCGCGGATAGCACGTGGCAACGTGTAACAGATCGCCGTCCTGCCGCTCACTTCTGCGCCACATGGCCGAAACTTAGCGGATCGCGAGGATCGATTGCGGGGATCACCGTCTGGAAACGGCCGGCATCGCATAGAGAGATGTTCGCGACATCAACCGGCGGACTGTTGGCCGACGGCGGCAGCACACGCGATTCGTCACGCCGAGCACTGCAAATTGTCAAGGCCCAACGAGGAATGATGAACCACCTTTCTCCGCCGCGGGGTTGAGCACGACCTCCTGCACGGCGTCCTCCTGCACGGCGTCGCGACCATCCGGCGCGTGCCGCGCCGCCTCACCGCGGTAATAGTCGGTTTGCAAACGGAGAGTGGGACCGGGGCTGAACAGTCGGCTCTCGCTCAACCCCCATTTCCAGAGGCGATAGGCGATACTCGTCTTCAACACGCCCAGACCATACACCACCGAGCGGCGGAAGCTGATCGAGCTGGCTTCGGTAAAATACTTGGTCGGGCAACTCACTTCGCCCACGTTCAAGCCGAAGGCGATGGCTTGCGTCAGCATCTGATTATCGAACACGAAGTCATCGGAGTTCGCCAGCAGGGGCAACGTCGTCAGCGCCTTGCGCGAAAAGGCCCGGTAACCGGTGTGGTACTCCGAGAGCTTGGCTCCCAGCAGGATATTTTGAAACAGGGTCAGCAGGCGGTTGAAGACGTACTTGTAGAGCGGCATTCCGCCGCGCAGCGCCGTGCCGCCGAGCACGCGCGAACCAAGCACGACGTCGTAGATGCCGGAGGCCACCATGCCCGACATCGCCGAAATCAGCCGCGGATCATACTGGTAATCGGGGTGCAGCATCACGACGATATCGGCCCCCAGGGCCAGTGCTTCGCGATAGCAGGTCTTTTGATTGGCGCCATAGCCGAGGTTCCGCTGATGGACGAAGACGTGCATTCCCAGGTCGCGTGCCAACTGGCTGGTTTCGTCGGTGCTGGCGTCGTCGACCAGCACCAGCTCGTCTACGATGTCGAGCGGAATATCGGCGTAGGTCTGCTTGAGCGTTCTGGCGGCCTTGTAGGCCGGCAGCACGACAATGATTTTTTTCTGGTGCAGCATCAGTTCCGAAACGGCGAATTCGTTGGTCAAAACCCAGAGCCGGTTTAATTATGATCGAGCGCCAGCGACGCTGCCAAGGGCACTAACCCAATCCTGACCCAAATCCGTTCGCCACGGCAAGACCGGCACCGACAAATCCGTTAATGCCGTCGCCCTTTGCCGATGCGGTGAAACCCGTCGCATTTGCCCGACCCATCTGTTATCTTGATACTCGCGGCGCGCGTGCCGCCCCCGCCTGACAATTTGTCCTGCCAAGGAGCCTTTTCATGTCGTCTTCGCCCTCCACGAACCATCAAGCCAAGGCCGCCAACGCCGTCCCTTCGCGTCGCGATTTTCTCAAGCAGTCGAGTGCCGCCGTGGTCGGCGGGGCGCTGGCCGGAACGCTCAGCGTTGCCCGCAGCGCGCATGGCGGCGTCGACGATACGCTCAAGGTTGGCCTGATCGGCTGCGGCAACCGGGGCACCGGGGCGGCCAAGAACGCGCTGTTGGCCGATAAGAACGTCAAGCTCACCGCCCTGGGCGACACCTTCGCCGACCGCATCGCCTATAGCCTCGACGCGCTGAAGAAGGAAGTGCCGGAAGATAAAATCGCCGTTGCCGACGACCATTGCTTCGTCGGCTTCGACGCCTATCAGAAGGTGCTCGACAGCGGCGTCGATGTGGTGCTGCTCTGCACGCCGCCCCACTTTCGCCCGGCCCACTTCAAGGCCGCCGTGGCGGCCGGCAAGCACATCTTCGCCGAGAAGCCCGTAGCCGTCGACGCGCCCGGCGTGCGCAGCGTGCTGGCCACGGCCGAAGAAGCCCGCAAGAAAGGGCTGTCGGTCGTGTCGGGCCTCTGCTGGCGCTATCACCAGCCCAAGCGCGAGGTGATCGGGCGGATTCACGACGGCGCCATCGGCGACGTGGTGGCGATGCAGGTCAACTACAACACCGGCGGCCTGTGGGTCAAGCCCCGGCAACCAAACTGGAGCGACATGGAATGGCAGATCCGGAACTGGCTCTACTTCACCTGGCTGTCGGGCGACCACAACGTCGAGCAGCACATTCACAGCCTCGACAAGGCGGCCTGGGTGATGAAAGACGAGCCGCCGGTCAAAGCCACCGGGCTGGGCGGCCGGCAGGTGCGCACGCAGCCGGAGTACGGCAACATCTTCGATCATCACGCGGTGGTTTATGAATATGCCAACGGCGTCAAGCTGTTCGCCTTCTGCCGGCAGCAAGACCATTGCAGCAGCGACGTGAACGACTACATCCTGGGCAGCAAGGGCAAGGTCGACGTGATGGCCCACAACATCACGGGCGAAACGCCTTGGCGTTATCGCGGGCCGCAGCCCAACATGTATCAGGTCGAGCACGACGAACTGTTTGCCAGCATCCGCTCCGGCCAGCCGCTCGACAACAGCCTCTACATGGCCCGCAGCACGATGCTGGCCATCCTGGGCCGCATGGCGACCTACACCGGGCAAACGATCACTTGGGAGCAGGCGATGAACTCGCAAGAAGACCTGACGCCGCCGGCCTACGATTGGACCTCGCTGCCGGTGGCCTCGGTCGCCTTGCCCGGCGTGACGAAGTTCGTTTAGCCGCCATGCTGGCCAGGCCGTGTCGGGCGCCGTGGAAGTTGCCGGAAAGTACGAGTGCTTGAACGGGACGGCCTGGGAAGACCATCCTCCGCATCCGACATGCTATGAAACATTCCCTTCGCACGCTGGCCGTTCTGCTCCTGTTGTCGCCGCTGCTCCGCGCCGCCGATGCCGTTCCAGCGCGGCCGAACATCCTCATCATCTTCCCCGACCAAATGCGGGCCAGCGCCATGGCCTGCGACGGCAACGCGGACGTCAAGACGCCCAACATCGACCGGCTGGCCGCCGAAGGGGTCCGTTTCCATCGCACCTATGCCAACGTTCCGGTCTGTTGCCCGGCACGCGCGACGCTGCTCACCGGAACCTATCCGCACGTCAACGGCATGTTGGCGAACGACCTGCGGCTACGGGAAGACCAGGTCACCTTGGCCGAAATCCTGCGCGGCGCCGGCTATCGCACCGGCTTCGTCGGCAAGTGGCACTTGGACGGCGGCCCGCGCGATCCGGGCTTCGTGCCGCCGGGGCCGCGCCGCCAGGGTTTCGAGTTTTGGGCGGCCTATGAATGCCATCACCGGCACTTTCGCCCCACCTATTTCCGCGACACGCCCGAACCAATCACCGTGCAAAAGTTCGAGCCGGAAGCGTCGTGCGACTTCGCCGTCGAGTTCCTCCGTTCGCAGCCAAAGGACCAGCCGTTCTTTCTGACCGTGCAGATGGGCCCGCCGCACGATCCTTACGGCGCGCCGGAGGAATACATGCGACAGTACCTGCCGGAACGGATCACGCCGCCCGAAAATTGGCGGCCGGGGAGCGAAGCCAGCAGGCCGCCGCCCCAAAACCGTCCGCTCGGCGCTGCGTTCGTGCCCTATGTGCCGGCGGGCGGACGCGAGGAAATCGCGGCCTATTACGCGGCGGTGACGGCGGTCGACGACCAGGTCGGCCGGCTGCTGCGAACGCTCCGCGAGCAGGGGATGGACGACAACACGATCGTACTCTTCACCTCCGACCACGGCGACATGCTCGGCTCGCACGGGTTGCGGCGGAAGCGGAAGCCCTACGACGAATCGGCCCGAATTCCCGGCATCGTCCGCTGGCCGGCCCGCATCGGCCAGGGCCGCGTGGTCGAGACGCTGTTCAGCCACGTCGACATGGCCCCCACGTTGCTGGCTCTGGCGGGGGCCGACGTGCCGCCGAACATGCAGGGGACGGACCTGTCGCGCGTGGCCCTGGGTGAAACGACCGATGGCCCCCAGGCGGTGCTCTTGCAGATGTTCGTGCCCTTCAACCCGGACCAGGTGAGCAGGCCCTGGCGCGGCATCGTCACCGCCGATGACACCTACGCACGCTTCGAGGACGAGGCGTGGGTGCTGTTCGACCGTCAACACGATCCCTCCGAGCTGCACAATCTTGTCGGCGACGAGGCCCACGCGGAGTTGCAGCGCACGCTCGATCGGCAGCTTGCCGCGTTGATGAAGAAGCAGGGCGACTCGTGGAGTTTCAATTCCTCCGAGCTTGTGGAAGAAGGCGGCCGGCTTTACCGTCACGCGACCTTTTACACGATCGACGAATACCGTGCCTGGGCCAAGGCCCGGCGGGATGCCGCGAAGTGAACGTACACTTGCCTGCCAATTTACAATCGTCTCTGAAACTTACCTTCGGAATAAGCACCATGACCCATCGCTTTGCTCGCTTTTCATCGGCCCTGTTTACCGTGCTCGCGCTGGCCGCCCCGGGCCAGGCGGCGCCGGCGGACGACTCCTTTTTCCGGCGCGATGGCGGCGCCGCCGAGGACGGGCAAAAGCTGCCTGGCCGGCTCGATGAAAGCACCCAGAAATGGCGCACGCCGCTGGCTTCCGGGCACTCCACGCCGTGCGTCTACGGCGATGCGATCTATGTCACCACGTTCGACGACGGCAAGCTCGCCACTGTGGCCCTCGACCGCGGCACAGGCCGGACGCGGTGGAAGCAAACGGCCCCCGCCACGCGCATCGAAACGTATCACGCCACCAGCAGCCCCGCCGCAGCCACGCCGGCCTGCGACGGCCAGCGGCTGTACGTGTTCTTCGGCAGCTACGGCCTGCTGTGCTACGACCTGGAAGGCAAGCTCGTCTGGTCGCGCGAGCTGGGTCCGTTTCAGGACGAGTTCGGCGCGGCCAGCTCGCCGATTCTCCTCGACGACAAGCTGATCGTCAGCGCCGACCACGATGTTGATAGTTTCATCATGGCCGTCGATCGCCGCACGGGCAAGACGCTCTGGAAGACGGACCGGCCGGACTTCACACGCAGCTATTCCACGCCCGTGGTGGTCACGGTCGACGGCCGCAAGCAGATCGTGGTGGCCGGCGCGTTGCAGCTTGTGGCCTACGACGCCGACGACGGCGAAAAACTATGGTGGGTACACGGGCTGGCCCGCATCGTCAATCCCACCCCCGCTCAGGACCGCGGCCTGCTTTACGTGGCCACGTGGTCGCCGGGCGGCGACACCGATGCCCGCGTGGCGATGGATCCCTGGCCCACCGCCGTCAAGAAATTCGACGCCGACGGCGACGGCAAGCTCACTCAGGAAGAGGTCAACGATCCCGAAGTGCTCGACCGCTTTTTCCGCATCGATCTCGACCAAAACAAGAAACTCGACGAAGCCGAATGGACGAAGTACGCCCGCGTGTTTGAGTTGGCGCAGAACACCTTGTTGGCCATCCGGCCGGGCGGTTCGGGAGATGTGACCGATCAGGCGATCGTCTGGGAATATCGCAAGGGATTGCCTTATGTTCCCAGCCCGCTGGTTTATCGCGGCGTGCTGTACCTGGTGAAGAACGGCGGCATTCTGACCTGTCTCGACGCGGCCAGCGGGCGGCTGCTCAAGCAGCTCCGTTTGCCGTCGAACGAAGGCTACTATGCTTCGCCCGTGGCCGGCGACGGCAAGGTCTATATCGCCAGCGAGCCGGGCGTGGTGACGGTGGTCAACACCGGCTCGGCCACGAGCACGCTGTCGTCGCACGACTTCGGCGAACGCACGATGGCCACGCCCGTGATCGCCGGCGGCGACGTGTATCTTCGCACTGAGAAGGCGCTCTATTGCTTCGCACGCGACACACGCAGTCGTTGACTCGTAGGTTGGGACCAGCGAACGCAAGCGACACGCGTGTCGCGTCTGATGCGATTTCCCCAAGGCGGGACCGAGGCTAGGCCCACGCGCGCAGAACAAAAGCGACACGCGCGTGTCGCTTTTGTTCTGCGCGCCGTGTCCATGTGGCAAGCAACCCGTCCATCCGTTTCGCCGTAAGGCTCTGATATAAATGGAGTTGCGGAGAGCGAACTCCGACGCGTCGTCTTCGGGCGGCGCGGGTCCGCTCACGGAGGGGGCAACTCCGACGCCGACTGCATCACCATGCCGTCGTCGGTCACGACCGTCTGGCTGATGCTTACGCCCAGCATGCCGCTGAGCTCGTCGTCGCTGGGCAAGATCGCCTTGATCTTGTCGAGCAGGGCCTTGCGATCGCCTGGCACGGACGATTTCAACGAGAACTGCAGGCTGGGGCCGACGTGAGCCAGCGGCGCGGCACCGACATTGGTTAGCAGCAGCGATTCGATCAGCGATTCAATGGCCCGGCGTGTCACTTTGGCGTTGGCGCCGGCGTCAGTCAGCTCGTAAAGCAGGCACGGCTGGGGTGCGACCAACGCCCGGCCGCGCTCGACCAGACCGTTGCTGCGCATCGCTTTGTCGCCTACCGGCGGCGTGACCAGCACCGAGAGCAGAGACTCGCTCACCTCCGGGCCAACGCCGACCGCCAGGTAGCCGTTGCCGATAAAGATGCCCACCTGATTGTCGCCCCGCTCGATGCGGCAACCGCTGAAGCCCTGCTCCTCGACCATCTTCAGCCCGCCGGCCGCCCCGCCCTTTGCGAAACGGGCGGCGACTTGCAGCAATTGCTTCCAGATTTGCTCGTTGTCGATCTTGCACACCAGACCCATCCGCTGCACCACTTCGGGTGCCGCCGGCTTGGCGTCGTCGTCGTTTTTAGCCGGCTCTTTGAAGCGCGGCGCGAAGCTGACGGCGGCAAACTGCTCGCCCAGCGACGACAACAAGGTCGGCAGGTCGATCTGCAAAAACGTCTTGGCAGCGGTCTCGATCTGGTCGAACGATTGTCGGCCGGCGTCGCCCGACTGGGCGACGGCCAGTTCCTTGAGGCGGCTGTAGGCCTTGCCCAGCTCGAAGCTGAATTGTTGATAGCTGATGGCGCTGGCCGGCACCCAGGCCGGGGGCTCGGGCGCCAAGGGCGGCTGATCGACCAGCGCCGGCAAGCCGGTCCGCGGAGCGGGCAGCGAGAGAAACAGGCCCTCACGCAGCGCCCCGCCGTCGAGGGTCGCGCGCAGGGCCAGCGGTCCCACTCCGCCGGCGCCGAGCAGCTCGAGCATCTGCTTGACCTTGGCGGGGTCGTCGGCCAAGTCGGCCAATTTCATGAGCGGCCTGGGATCGCCGAGCAATTCGACGAGCGGCACGCCGCCCGGCAGGGCCGCTTCGAGGCCGGGCGTTTCCAGCAGCCGGCGCGGGCCTTCGATCGGAGAACCGTCGTGCGCCGAAAGGAACCGGCCGAAGACCTGGGTCGCTTCTTCCAGTCCGGTCAGCGCGTCCCAATCGATCGCCTCGCGCTCGGAGTCGTTTTTCTTCTTCGTCTCGCCGCTCGACTGCGGCACGGTGCTGGCCCACAACAGGCGTCCGCCCAGCCGCGCCACGAATACGTGAATGCGATCGATGTCGACCTGCTTCGCGTTGTTCAGACGCTCCTGGAATTTGTCGGCGTCTTGCTGAAGCTGCGCCTCCGAGGCTTCGCCGTCGTCGACTTCGGGAAGCTGGGGCGTGACCTCGTCGCGAATCGGAATCTCAATGTGCATCACGTCGCGGCCGGCCAACTCCAGGTCTTTGCGTTTCGGCGCATCGGCCGTCCCGTCGGCCAGCTCGGCCAAGAGCGTTTGCACGGCGGTCAGCAGCCGTTGCGAGAGATCTTCGCCCGGTTCCAACCAGCCGAGCAGCACCACCACAGGAGCGCGGCCTTTGCGCGGCTCCAAGGTGAGGGCCACTCCCGCGTCGTTGTGGAACAGGCTTTGCCAATCTTCGGGCTTGAGATCGAAACGGCCCAGTCCTTTACGAAGCTCGTCCCAGTCTTGCGCGATCTGTTCGCGGACAAGTTCGAGCACCCGCTCGATGCGGTCGTGGCTGAGAAGCACGGCGCCCAGCTTGGTTTGCGACCGCAGGGCGTCGATAAACGCCTGGCCGTTGGGAAGCCGCAGCATGAGAGTGGTTTCTTCCGGCAGCGCGGTCCACGACGCCGGCAGCTCGTCGGCCGCCGGACAGATGCTTGCCAAGGCCAGGCAAAAGGTCAGGGCCAGCGGTAGAGCAGTTGTTTTCACGAAGCTTTATCCTTCGGTTCGGGTTTGGCGGCGGTGGCGGGCGTTTGACCCGGTTGCGGTTCGGCCGGCTCGCCCTCGCCGGGTGCCCGATATGGCGGGGCGAGATACGTCGCACCGTTCAGCGGCTGGGCCGCATCATAAAGATAGCTCTCGCGGTGCAGCAGGAAGTCGACCAGCTCGTTGGCGGGAATGCCGAACGCCAGCCCGTCAAACGACGTGGCGCCGGCGCACACGATGCCCACCACCTCGCCGCGCGCGTTGAAGAGCGGGCCACCGCTGTTGCCGGGGTTGATCGAGGCGTCGGTCTGGATCAGCCGCAGGTGGCCGATGGTCCGCGTGGCGGAGCTGACAATGCCTTGCGTCACCGAGCGCTCCAGGCCCAGCGGATTGCCGATGGCGAACACCAGGTCGCCCACGCGCAGATCGTCGGAGTTGTTGATGACGACCGGGTCGGGCAATGCGCCGTTAAGCTCCGTCGCGTCAAGCTGCAGCAAGGCGATGTCGCGCAGCGGCTGCAGCGCCAGGATGCGGGCCTTTTTCAGCTCGTGCTTTTCATAACCCTGCTCCGTGCGGCGGAACAGCGTCACCTGCACCTTGTTCTGGCCCTCGACGACGTGGTAGTTGGTGATCAGGTGCCCGGTCTTGCTGATTAAGAAGCCGCTGCCCGTGCCGGCGGCGGTCTTCACCACCACCACGGCGTCGCCGTAGCGTCGGACGAGTTCGGGTACGTCGGCCGGATCAAGCCGTCCAGTGTGAAAGATGCCATGGTCGCGGCGGGCCTCGTTTTTGCCGGCGGCCTCTTCTCGGCTGACGTCGAGCACGCGATTCTTGGGGATATTGAGCACGTCGAAGCCGAGATCGAGCACGACGCCGTCGTTGCTCTCTCGCAGCAGCGTGGCCGTCACCTTGGCGCCGCCCGCGAGCGTGACCGTCACCTGGTCGCCCGCCTGAGCTGTACCGGCACAAAGGGCTGACAAAAGGGCGCTGCAAACAACGGCAAGTGAGAAGCGCTTCACACATGACACCGGATAACGGTGGGCCGGCGCTCGCAAGCTCGCTGGTCCCACCCTACGCCGGGCCCCGAACGCCCAAAGCCTGATGCCTGACGCCTGACGCCTGATGCCTACCTCACCCATCATTTCACCTCCCGTGCCATATAAAAGAGCAAGCGATCGTGACACAGCAAAGCCGCGTCTTGATGGCCGTCGCCGTCGGCGTTCAACCCGACGATCATGCGCGGCTCTGAAACCAGATTATGCTGCGTGCCACCGTAGGGATACGTCTGATCCTCGAACACCGGCCACGACAGCCGCGGCTCGAGCTTCGCGTCGGTCCGCCCGAGCACCGTAAGTTGGTGCCGGCGGTCGTCGCAAAGCACGACTTCGTCGATGCCGTCGCCGGTCAAATCCGTGATCATGATGCGATGGATGGTCGCTTCCTTCACCCCGCTGGGACGGCCGACGCGGCTGTCGAGACTTTCGATCAGCTTCAATTCCCACGGCCGCCCCCGCGACAGCCGCACCAGGCGGTCTTGATCGACCAGCATCAGGCCCAGCAGCGGATCATCGATCGCGTTGGCGCCGCCGGGCAAACGCACGCTGTCCGTTTCGCGAAAAATGCCGGACTCGTCCGGTTTCAGCTTGTGCAAGAAGGTGCCGCCTTGTTCCATCGCCCAGGCCTGGCCGTCGGCCGTCGGCAGAAAGGCCGCGATGCGCTGCCCGGCCGAAAGCATGATCTGGTCCGAGGGCTGTAAGTCGTCGTCGAGCCATTGCCACACGCCGTCCGTGAGCCGTGCGGCCCGCAATGTCTGATTCATTTCGACCAGCCGGAACTCGTTCAGGTCGGCCTTGGCCAAATTGGCC
This sequence comes from Pirellulales bacterium, assembly GCA_035533075.1. NCBI lineage: Bacteria > Pseudomonadati > Planctomycetota > Planctomycetia > Pirellulales > Pirellulales bacterium. The sequence goes on from DATLUO010000272.1 coordinate 14,336, forward strand.
GGTTCCGAGACGGTGGTCTTGCCGTCGGTCAGCCGGACGAGCTTCGCAGCTTTGGCGAAAGCGTCCTGCACGAGCACCAGGTTTCCGCCCAGCCAGACGACCTTCTCGACTTTAGCGCCTACGGCTGCGAAACGGGTCTTGGCCGCCTCGGCGTCGCCGGGCTTCCAAACATAGAGGTCGAGATCGGGCCCGACGCGCTGCGCCCACCACGCCGTCTTGCCCACACGGTCGAGGGCCAAGATGCGGCGGTCCTTCACGTCGGCCGATTGGGGCAGCAGCTTGGGATAGGTCAGCCGGTTCGCTTCCCAGTGGCTCTCGTAGAGGTCGGCGGCGTCTTTGACCCAGATCAAGAGGGTTCCGGGCTTGGCCGCCGGCGCCTCCAGGCCGCGAATGTTTCCGATGGTCGGAAAGCTCTGCTCGGCCAGCCAGCCTTCGCTCCCCAGCGGCTGCACCCGCAGCCGAGGCCGCAACGGATCGACGGCCACCAGGGCCGGCGCTCCGGCCAGCGACAAGCTGCACCAGGCGACCGTTCCGCCACCGGGCATCGGCACCGCCTCATGCCGGGCGATGTCCTTTTCTTCGCCGCGGGCCAGAACGTATCGCCGCAAAAGACCGTGCTGCGAACCGCCCAAGACCAGCAACTCGGCAGGCTGGCCGGGCAAGGAAAGCACGTCGAACCCATGCACCGTCTGATCGAAAATCGCCTGGGCCGGCAGCAGCTTCCCCTCATGGCACTCGTACCAACGCAACGTTTGCCGGGCCAATTGAGACCATTCCACCAGGTCGAGATCGCCGTCGCCGTCCAGGTCGGCCAGTTTCCACCCCTGCCGGCCTTGGCTTTCCCGCGGACTCAGCCACGCGGCGCGGCTGCCCGCAGTGAGCGTCAATACCTGGATCCCCTGTTCGCAACTTATCAGCAACTCCGGCTTGCCATCGAGCCGCGTGCGCACCAAGAGGCCGTTCTTGGCCACCGGCGAACCGGGCAACAGGTCCCAGGAACCCGCCTTCTTCCACTCGTCGGCGGCGGCCAGCCGGTAGGCCACGATCTTGTTCGACGGGCTGGTAAGGATCACCAGTTCCGGTTTCTGGTCGCCGTCGAGATCGTGGGCGACCGCGTCCCAGGGCAACTCTTCGAGGACGAGCTCCGATTTTTTCCAGTCGGGCGCCAGCGGCAGCTCGTTGGGGCTGTCGTCGATGGCGGCAGGCGGCGCCTCTTTCTCACGCTCGCCCGGCGGCAGCCAGCGGAACAAGTCGAGCCGCGAATCGCGTGTGTTCACGACGATCAACTCCTCGCGTCCTTCGCCGTCGAGATCGGCCGCCAGCATACGGGTCGGACTGCCGTCTTGAGCGGCGACCCGCATGGCCTGCCAACCACGCATCGACTCGTCGCCGGCCGCCGTCGCCGCCAGCAGCACCACCCACGCACCCGACAACATCCACCGCACCACAGGCCTCTCCGTAAAAAACGAGCCGAAGTCGTAGGTCACCCCTGGTCGCTGCGACAAAACGCGGAAATCCACTTATCAATATATCTTGCCCAGAAGGAGTTGTCAGGCGGGAAAACAGGCGTCAGGCGTCAGGCGTCAGGCGTCAGGCTGCTTATCCTGGCGGTGGCTGGGGCAGAGGCTGGCCACGTAACGGTCGAGAATGCTCAAAACCGCCGCGGCCAGCCGATGCCCCGGTAGCGCCACCACCGGGGCATCGCTTGGCCGGCGGCGCGTCTTGTGGGGCGAACTCGGTCTCGGCCAAGCTCTGCCCCAGCCACCGGGATTTCTCACCGTCGCCCGCGTGAAGCATGGGCGTAAGGTGGGGCCGGCGCTCGCAAGCCCCACCCTACGTGCGGCAGTCGCCCGTTTGATACGCAATCGGGTCCGGCACCCCCACGGCGGCGAAACCGTTCAATCGCAGCAAACAGGCATCGCACGATCCACAGGCGGCGCCGCTCTCCGGGTCGGGGGCGTAGCACGACGACGTGAGGCTGTAATCAACACCCAACTCCAGGCCGGTGCGGATGATTTCCGCCTTGGTCAACTGAACGAGCGGCGCATGGATGCGAAAATGCCGCGTACCCTCGACGCCGGCCTTGGTCGCCAGATTGGCCAATTGCTCGAAGGCCGCGATGTATTCCGGGCGGCAATCGGGATAGCCGCTGTAGTCGATGGCGTTGATGCCAATAAAGATGTCGTCGGCCGGCAGCACCTCGGCCCACGCCAGGGCCAGCGACAGAAAGACCGTGTTGCGGGCGGGAACATAGGTAATCGGAATGCCCGTGGACATTTCTTCGAGGCTGCGCTGCTTCGGCACGGGCAAGTCGCTGGTCAGCGACGATCCGCCGAACTGGCTCAGGTCGATGTCGACGATACGGTGTTCGCGGACGCCCGCCGCGCAGGCCACCTTCGTGGCCGAAGCGATTTCGACGGCGTGCCGCTGCCCGTACCGAAAGGAAATGGCGTATGCCTCAAACCCTTGGCTTTGCGCCACGGCCAAGGTGGTCGCCGAATCGAGCCCTCCGCTGAGCAGCACCACGGCTTTCATAAAAACGGTCAGAACGAGTTGCCGGTTGTTGCCCACGGACGATTGGATGATAAACTAGACGTTTCGTCTGTGGTTCGCGACGGGCGGGGCGTGTCGCCAAGATACCGAGCACCGGGAGCCGGGTCAAATTAACAACGCACCTTGGGCGGAGAAGAGCCGGAGGATGGCCTTCCTAGGCCGTCCAGCAGCAAAGGTGACGGCCTAGGAAGGCCATCCTCCGCAAACGTTTAGCCTAGGTTCGCTGTAATGTGAAACAGAACTGACCTTGTTCCTATGGCCGACTACCGCTCACTGGCGCTGTTCTGGACAGGCTGGTCGGTCGTGTTGTCGATCTTGGTCACTGCCGTCGTGGCCGCGCTCGGCTTCGTCGCCTGGAGGCGCAGCGGATACCGCCGGGCCATCGGCGTTCTGGAAATCTTCCGTCTGGCGATCGTCGTCGCCATTGCCGTCCTGCTCAATCAGCCCGAATGGGTCGAGCAGTTTCGCCCGGACCAAAAGCCGACGCTGGCCGTGCTGTGGGACGCCTCGCGCAGCATGCAGACGCGCGATGTGCTCGACCGCCGCCAGCCAAGCATGCCGCCGCGCACCCGTGCCGAGGCCGTCGCCCCACTGGCCGATCCCGCAGCCTGGCAAGCCGTCGGTGAAAAGTTGCAGGTTGTCAGCCAGCCGTTTGCCGAACCGCGCGAAGGCCACGGCACCGACATCAACGTGGCGCTCGCCCAAGCGATGGAGAAGTACGGCACGCTGCGGGGCATCGTGCTGGCCAGCGACGGCGATTGGAACGAAGGCCGCCCGCCGGTGGAAGCGGCCGGCCGGCTGCGATTGAAGAACATTCCGGTTTATGCCGTGGCGGCCGGCAGCCCGTCGCGTCTGCCGGATGTCGAGTTGGTCAGCCTCGATCTGCCGACCTTCGGCGTGGTGGGCAAGTCGGTCCGCATCGCCTTCTCGATCGACAGTTGGCTGCCGCGCGAGCACGTGGCCAGCGTGCAGCTCGAAACGTCGTCGGGCGAGAAGCTCATCAAGGAAGTCCGCATCGCCGCGATGGGCCGCACCAACGATTGGATCGCCTGGAAGCCGGAACTGGCCGGCGATTATCGCCTGACGCTCAGCGTGCCAGTGCATCGCGACGAATTGCTCAAAGACAACAACAGCCAATCGGCCCCCATCGCCATTCGCAACGAGCGGCTGCGCGTGTTGCTGGTCGAGTCGTATCCGCGCTGGGAATACCGCTATTTGCGGAACGCCATGTCGCGCGATCCGGGCGTGGAGCTTTCGTGCCTGCTGTTCCATCCCGGCCTGAGCAAGGTCGGCGGCGGCAACAAGGATTACATCGCCCATTTCCCCGACCGGCTGGAAGAGCTGGCGACCTTCGACGTGGTGTTCTTGGGCGACGTGGGCCTGGGCGACGGGCAACTTACGAGTGAGCAATGCCGGCTGCTGAAAGGGCTGGTCGGGCAGCAGGCCAGCGGGCTGGTGTTCATGCCGGGCTGGCAGGGGAGGCAAAACTCGCTCTTGGAGACCGAGCTGAGCGACCTTTATCCGGTGGTGCTCGACGCCGCTCAGCCCAACGGCTGGGGTTCGAGGTCGGCCGATCATTTCGAGCTGACCGAGGCGGGCCGCCGCAGCCTGCTGACCAAGCTGGCCGACACGCAGGACGAAAACTCGGCGGTCTGGGAAGACTTGCCGGGCTTTCCGTGGTACGCGGCGGTTGTGCGGGCCAAGGCTTCGGCCGAGGTGCTGTGCGTCCACAAATCGGCCACCAATGAATATGGCCGGATTCCGCTGTTGGTGACGCGGACCTACGGCACGGGCAAGGTGCTGTTCATGGGCACCGACGGCGCCTGGCGCTGGCGAAAGGGCGTGGAAGACAAATACCACTACCGTTTTTGGGGGCAAGTGGTACGATGGATGGCATATCAACGGAACATGGCGAAGGGCAAGACCGTGCGGCTCTACTTTCAGCCAGATCAGCCTTCGGTGCGGAGCACCATCACGTTGCACGCCAACGTGATGACGTCCGCCGGCGAGCCCGTCGAAGACGACGACGTGACGGCCAAGGTCACATCGCCCTCGGGCACGGTCGATTCCCTGCGATTCACGCACGAGGGCGACGAGTGGGGACTCTTCTCCACTCAATACACGCCGGCCGAGGCCGGCGAGCACCGCATTTCGCTGGCCGGCAAGCGTTCGGGCGCCTCGCTCGACTCGACCTTTTTCGTGCAAGGCGCGGCGATTGAGCGCGTCGGCCATCCCGCGCGGCCGGAGGTGTTGGAAGAGATTGCCCGCGTCACGGGCGGCAAGGTGGTGCAACCCGGCGAGCTTGATACCGTGCTGCGTTCGCTCGCTGCGTTGGAGGAGCCATCGCCCGAAGTGCGGCGTCTCCAGCTTTGGAGCCATCCGGTGTTGGCGTCGATCCTCGTGGGGCTGATGAGTGTGTTTTGGGTGTGTCGAAAAGTGGTGGGGCTGGTTTGACCCGAGAGACGTAGGTGGACCTTGCCGATAATCAGCCGGTTCTTTGGCATCGCCATCCGTATGTATTACGATGATCACCCGCCGCCCCACTTTCACGCCTATTATGGCGAACAGCATGTCGTGGTGGAGATCGAAACGCTCGCTTTGCCAGAGGGGCATTTGTCTCGCCGTATTATCGGCATGGTGCTCGAATGGGCTGCCGACCATCGCGACGAACTGATGGAGAATTGGAGCCTAGCTGACCTTCACCTTCCCCTGAACCCAATCGACCCCTTGGAATGAGAGATGTACCGAATTGCTGACGTGAAAACCCTGCCGGGCTACCAGTTGCAAGTCCGATTCGAAGACGGCACGCACGGAACCGTTTCGTTAGCGGAGCGGCTGTTCGGGCCGATGTTCGAACCGTTGCGCGATTTGTCGTTCTTCGAGCAGGTCTTCATTGATGAATTCGGCGCGATATGCTGGCCCAATGGCGCCGATTTGGCGCCTGACGCTATCTACAAGGATCTAACCGTGAACGCGAACGAATAATCGCCGCCACTCCTCTCTTCTGGATAAATATGATGACGACCGACGCAGAGGAACTCGTCAACGGCCTGCCGCTCCCGTCGGCCTTGGTCGAAGCAATCCAAACTGGACGATGGGTGGCTCCTTTACTCCACAAGCTTGAAGCGGTTTTTCCGCTGGCAGCCGATGAGGGCGAGCCGATTTGTCACCCGGCGTTCTTCGATTTGGACGGGATGCAACGGGAAAACGACGGCTGGAGCGAAGAGACGCTGCCGTCGTATTTGGGCGAAAAGGATGACAAAGTTCAGCCTGGCGATATCGACCCTAGTCAATCCATCGTCATCGCCGACCTTGGGCCCGATCGGCTTGTTGCGCTGGACTATCGCGTATCGGACGAGAATCCGCGTGTCGTTTATCTTACCGGCAACCAACAGCCCCGGTGGGTCGAGGCTGCTCCGAACGTCGAGAGTTTAATGCGCCTCTTGGGGCTATGAATAGGCCGTGCATGGGAAATGGAGTACCGAACCCGCAACTGAGGTGAAGCATGCCTGGAAACAACGATGGTTTTCGTGTTCTCAAGGAGTTCAAGTGCCAAGCGGTTGCCGACCCTGCGTTGATGGGGCTGGCGCCGGCAACTGCCGTACATGGAACGAACGAGGGCGTTCGCCTGTTGCCAGAGATCGTGGTCACCGCAGAACGTCCAGAAGATCAAGAGCCACCAAGCAATTAGCCCAATCCAGAATCCAAAATCGAAAATCCAAAGTTCGAGCCTCCCATGTCCATCACACACGTCCACAACGGTCCCCAGCTTCCTGAAACTCTGCGGGTGCAGCTTCTCGATTTCCGTCGCCGCGTGTGGTCGATCAAGACCGCCGAAGCGCTGGCTATGGCCGGTTTTGGTTTGCTGATAATGTACCTGGCGGTGTTTGTCGGCGATCGCTTTGCCGATACGCCGGCTTGGGTGCGAGCGGTCATGCTCATGGCGGCCTTGGCCGTGTCGGGCATCGTGCCTCTGTATGCCTATCGCTGGATCTGGCGACGTCGACAGCTTCCGCAGTTGGCACGGTTGTTGAGCCGCAAGCATCCCGACATCGGCGATCAACTGCTGGGCATCATCGAGCTGGTGGAAGACAAGGACGAACAGGTGCGCTCACGGGCATTGTGCGAAGCGGCCATCGTGCAGGTCGCCCAACAGGCGTCGGGCCACGACTTCCGCCATGCCGTGCCCAAGCCGCGGCATCGCCAGTGGAGTTGGGCCTTGGCGGCGCCGGCAATGTTGGCACTCTTGGCCGCGGCCATCGCACCCGCGGCGGCCGGCAACGCCTGGCTGCGGTTCCTGGTCCCCTGGCGAAATACTCCGCGTTACACGTTCGCGGCCGTCGCAGCGGTGCCCGATCGAATGGTCGTACCGCACGGCGAGCCGTTCACCTTCGCTGTGAAACTGGCCGAGCAATCGCGCTGGCGTCCGGACGAGGCGACGGCCCGCTACGGCGAACAATCGCCGATTGCGGCGTCGCTGGCGGAGGGCGGCTACCGCTTCGATGTGCCGGCGCAGATCGACGGCGCCTGGCTGACGCTGCGCGTGGGCGACGCTTCACATCGCGTGCGCGTCGAGCCGACGTTGCGGCCTGAGTTGACGATGGTCGAAGCCCGCGTGAAGTTGCCCGATTATTTAGGCCGGCCCGGAGCGATCAAAAAAGACGTTCGCGGCGGAACGTTGTCGGTGGTGAAAGACAGCACCGTCGGCGTGATCGCCACGGCGAACCGCGAGTTGGCCGGTGCGACAGCAACCAGTACACTAGCCCGAAGCGCAAGCGAGGCGGTCGACACCTCGCTGGCGCTTCGGGTTGGTGTGGACAGATTCTCGTTCGCGGCGCCTGAAATGGGCCTCAGCGAATCGCAGCAAGTCGAGCTACGCTGGCAAGACCACGACGGCCTGACCGGCCTGGCGCCGTTCGTGCTTTCGATCGAGGCCCGCGACGACGATCCGCCCACGGTCGCCTGTCAGAACCTGCCGCGGCTGAAGGTAGTGCTCGACAGCGAGCAGTTGAGCTTTGTGGCCATGGCGCAGGATGACTTCGGCGTGAAGCAAGTCGGCATCGAGTGGCGCGGCTTGCCCGACGAAGACCGGCCGGGACGGACGCCCGCCGAGGGCGAGCGCGTATTGTCCGCCGGCGGTCCCGACCGCGAGCTGCTGGAAGCGGCCGGCGTGTTCTGCGCCAAGGCGCTGGGCATCGAGCCGCAGGCGATCGAGCTGCGGGTATATGTGGAAGACTATTTGCCGGGCCGCGAGCGGGTCTATTCGCCCCCCTACACGCTATTTGTGCTGAACGCCGAGCAGCACGCCGCCTGGCTGGCGGAGCAGCTCGACCGCTGGCACCATCACTCGCTCGAAGTCCGCGACCGCGAGTTGCAGCTCTACGAGGCCAACAAGGAGCTGCGTGACTTGCCGGCCGGCGAACTCGACCAGCCCGAAACTCGTAAGCGCATCGAGCGGCAGGCCTCGGCCGAACGGGCCAACGGCGCCCGGCTTTCGCGGCTGGTCTCGGCGGGCGAAGACCTGGTGAGCCAGGCCGCCAAGAACCCCGATTTCGGCGTGGGCCATCTGGAAAAGTGGGCCGAGATGCTGCAGATACTCAAAGACATTTCGGCCAACCGCATGCCTTCGGTGGCCGAACTGCTGGCCGACGCTTCGGCCGCGCCGGCGGAGAGCAAGCCTTCCGGCGAGAAGCAGTCGTCCGCTCCGCAGGTCGGCCGGAACCGCGACCCAGGCACGAAGCCTGGTGGTGAAGGCAAGAAAGACGAGCCGCCCAAGCCGCCGGTTCCTTCCATCGTCGACCGTGAAAGCTCGCAGCAACCCAAAGACAAGGACGACAATGAGGAGTCGCCGCCGCCAGGCGGCGGTTCGCCTAAGTTCACGCTGCCGGTGACCACGTTGGCGGCGGGCAAATCGAAGGGCGGCTCCTGCCCGGCTGCGAAAAAAGTCGACGAGGCGGTGCGGCAGCAGGAGGACTTGCTGGCCGAGTTCGCCAAGGTGGCCGACGAGCTGAACCGCATTCTGGCGAATCTCGAAGGAAGCACCTTCCTCAAGCGGCTGAAGGCGGCGTCGCGCAAGGAGCTGGGAGTGGCCGAGGATCTGACGCAGCGGATCACGGGCGACTTCGGCGTGCCGGCGAACCGGGCCTCGGAGCAGGCCCGCGAGCTGTTGCCCAAGATCGGCGAAAGCCAGGTCAAGCTGGCCGACAACGTGGGCACGATCATGGACGACATGAAAGCCTACTATGAGCGGCGGCGGATGACGAAGTTCAAGAACGTGCTCGACGAGATGGAAAAGGTCGAAGTCGTGGGCCGGCTGCGGCAGGTGAGCGACGACCTGCCGCGCGAGTCGGGCCTGTCCATCGCCCAGTGCGAGTTCTGGTCCGACACGCTCGACCGCTGGGCGGAGGACCTGGTCGATCCCGCGTCGGGCGGCACGTGACCGGGCGGCAAATCGGCCGGCAGTTTGCCGCCCTCGGTCGTGTTGGAAGTGATGCAGATTCTGGAAGCCGAAATCGCCCTGCGTGAAGAGACCCGCGTGTCCGAGCAGTCGCGGCCCGCGATGGCCGCCGACAAGTACGCCGCCGACGCCGAAAAGCTCGCCGCCACGCAACGGGAGTTGCGCGGGCGCGTCGACGCCGCCGTGAAGCGGATCGGCGAGTTGCCCGACGCCGCCGGCAATTTTGGCGGAGAGATGGGATTGTTGCAGATGGTCAGCGGCGTGATGGGGGAAGCCGCGGAGATTCTCAAGCGGCCCGACACCGGCCCGCCGGCCATTGCGGCCGAGACGGAGGTGATCGAGTTGCTGTTGCGGGCCAAGCGGTGCAACCCGAAGTCGGGCGGCGGCGGCGGCGGCACGCCCGGCGGCGGCGGCGCGGAAGATCCGGCCCAGCAACCGGCCTTGGCGCTGTTGGGCAGCGGCGCCAACGAAAAGGCGCGCCCCGACGAGCGCGACGTGCCGCAGGCCGTCGGCCAGACCGACCGCACCTTGCCTGAAGAGTTCCGCGCGGGTCTGGACGAGTATTTCAATCGTTTGGAGAGATCTCGAGAATAAGGCGCCCGTTTTGGAGTGCGGCGATTCATCGCCGCTTTCCGCCGCGGTGGAGCGACCCTTCGCGATAAATCACCGCACTCCACGGAGCGCGTCGCAGAATCAACATCAATCAGGCATCCAGAAGGGAATGCACGATGCTAAAAAGCCGACTCTTTCGTGGTGAGAAGCCGCAAGGCCGGCGCAGCGACATGATCGGCAGACACGCGGCGTGCCTGACTGTGTTTCTGGCCCTCTTGGCGCCCGCAGGCGGCGTCGAAGCGCAATCGCCCGGTAGCGCGCCGCAAGGCGATTCCGGCGTCATCGACGACAACGATCTCGGCCAAGTCAATATAGGCTTGATTGCCAACCTGCCGGCCAGCGAGAGGATGCAGCCCGAGCCCTTGCGCAACGTGCTGTCCCGAGAAGGCGAGTTCATGGCCAAAGTCGGCGAGCTGTCGTCTGAAGAGGTCGAATCGTTGCTGGGCGAAGGTGAAAAGGCCCTGATACTCCACGGAGGCCGTCTTGCCGACGGTGAAATGAGGTTCGCCGGAACTCGCGGCGTGATCGCCTTCGACGGCCGTTCCATGACGTTCAAGGAGCCGCCCAACCGGAACGCGCGTCGTGTCTTGGCGGTCGTATTGAAGCGCATCTCGCCCAGGGCGCGGGAAAGATTTGACGCCGAGAGTGAGCGGCTCGAAGCGCGCCGAAGGCATGCGGCCGCTGTTGTACAGGTCGCCGAGTTGGATGAGGCCCTGTTCCTGTCGAGCGAACAGCGGGAGAAACTGCGCGAGATTCTTTCCGCGGGACGCGGGGTTCCGTGGTGGCCGATGAACGAGTCGGCGGTCCATTTCCGACTGCCACAGAAAAGCCTGATCGCCGCGGGCGGCCTGGGGTGCTTCGTCGTTCCCGAGGCGGAATTGTCGACCGTCTCGCGGCTCTGGCAGTTGGCGTGCTACGGAAAACTGCGCCATCCGATGCAAGAAGAGGTCGTCATCGAACAACTCGTTCGTCGGCCGGCGGCGGATGCGCCGGCCCTACGGCCAGGTATGTGGCCGGTGGTGGCCGTAGGCGCGAAACTGCGTGCGCGGCGGGAGGCCGTCGACGAACATGGCGTCAGGCATCGACCAGATTTGCGACAGCGGCTCGAAACCCACTTATCGAGGTTGGTCGAAGACGTGGCGCTAAGCTGCGGTCTGACGGAGAGTGAGCGCGGCAAGCTTTTGTTGGCCGGCAAGCTCGACATCCTCGCCCTTCGCGAGCGCGCGCCGCGGGAGGAATTGCCCGAAGGGGAAATGGTATTTCAGACGGTGGCCCGGGTGCCCGCCACAGGCCCGCGCTTGCCGCCGGCGATTTTCGACGACGCGGGTTCGGCTTTTCAAAAGGAGTTCGAACACCGGCTCTCGGACCAGCAGAAAGGGCGGCTGGCCACCGCGTGGCGCGAGCGGCGCGACTTTCAGCGACAGGCCTTGGCAGAAGCGGTAGTGGTCGGTTTCGAGCGTTCGGCCGCGCTCACTTCGGCGCAGTGCGAGAAGCTGTCGTCGGCGCTCAACGAGGCGCTGGCCACCGGTGACGAGGACACGGCGCGGCTGACACCAGCCGGTCGGGCCGCCGCGAGCGACTGGCAACTCAAGTGCCTGCATCGCATCGCGCAACTCCCCGCCGAGACGCTGCAACCCTTGTTCTTCGACTCTCAATGGCCCGCCGCTGGGCGGCAACAAGGGCGGTTAGCCGAAGCGGCGCGACGGATAGAAGCCCAGGCGGGGGCGGGCGCCAAGATACGGGTCGCGGATACCCAGGGGAACGTAATAGAATTCGACGCCCTTCAAATCGACGAGAACCAATGAGTCGCGCTGCGTGCTCTTCAACGTCGGAGGCGATCTCGCTTGCGGGCGCCACCCGCGCCTTTAGGGCATCGGCGTTCTTATCGGCGCTCGCCGCTAAAAAGGCAGGACGATCTCTAAATGCAAAGCTCGTGGCAAACCGACCACTCTTGATCGTTGCGGCATGGCTCGCCGCAGCTTTATTCCATGTTTCAGTGGCTCAGGCCCACGTCGCGCCCCGCGCGGTGCGAATTCCGGTGGAACGGTCCGATGAGGCGTTGGCCGCGCAGCTCAAGGGCTATATCGATCCGTTGCGGGAGGCCCTGCCGTTGGAGTTGCGATTCGTGAAAAACGTCGGCCAGATCAGCGACGAGGAAATCGCGGAGTTGCGGGCCACGGCCGAGGAGGAGATTGAAATCATCTCGCGGCAAACGGCCGCGGTGCTGCGGGACTACTGGAAAGGCAATCGACGCCAGAAGGTGGTGGCCGTCGATGGCAAGCGTATGATCGTTCCGGCGAACCTGGACCAGTGGATCGTCGAAGCGCCCGGCGCGGTGACGCATCAGATCGTGGCCGCGGCACTTAAGGCGAAATGGCCCGAAGCTTTGGACAAGTTAGACGCCGAGCGCGAGCGGCTCAATGGGCGGAGAAAACGGGCCGCGGTTCTGGCCGAGGTTGCTCTACTCGACGAAGCGTTGCTTTTGTCCGGCCAGCAGCGCAACGATCTCTGCCAGCGGCTCGAGGCGATCGGAGCGGACGCGTTACGTCGTCCGGCAATCGTAGCACCGCTCATCGACCCGGCGGTCCAACGACTTCATACATCGCTGGCCGCTTGGCAACTCGATACCTTTGCGACCTCCGAAGCCGCGTTGGCGGCGGCCTTGCGTCCGCCCCAGTTGGCGGTTTTGCAAGAGCTTGAACAGCCACGGCAGCAGGAAATGGTCCTTGTTCAGCAAGCGGCGCCGCAGCGCGCCCGCGTGGCCCCGCCCGCGCCGGCAGTTGCGCCGCTCGATGCGAACCGGCCGCGGCGAATCGCCATCGACCAGCAAGCGGCGCGCGAGCTCGCGGTCGCGCAGCAGGAGGCGATGGGCCGACTGCAAGTTGTGCAGCGCCGCGTGGTGCGGCGCGGCCCATCGACCAATGACCTGCAAGCAAAATTGATCCGTTACGTCGAGCGCCTGGTGGACGACATCGACGCCGCCTGTGAGCTGACGGAATCGCAGCGCGAAAAGTTCCTGCTGGCCGGCAAACTCGATATCGAGCGCTGGCGCGAGGAGTCGGCGCGAACCGGCGAAAAGCTCGCGCCCGGCGAGCCGGTGGTGGCGCGGCAGGTGCGAGTTGTAGGCGCCGGCCCGTCTCCGCAAATTGCGATCTTTCACGCGGCGGCGTCGTATTTCCAACGGGCGTGCCGCACTCGCTTGGACGGCGAACAGAGGGAGAAGCTAGCCGCTGCCCGGCGCGCGCGGCGCGAGTTCCAGCGGCGCTCGTTGGTCGAGTCCGCCGTGGCCGGCTTCGAGCGCGCGGCCGCGCTTACCCCGCAGCAATGCGAGCAACTGTCGTCGACGATCGAGGCCGCGTTGGCGGAGAGCGATCTGGACGCCGACGATTGGCGCGTGCAAACCGTCAGTGCGATCGCCCAGTTGCCAGCCGAGAAGCTGGCGATGATTTTCGACGATGTCCAGCAGGCCGCCGCATCACGGCATCAAGTGCAAATCGCCGAGGCACTGCGGCAGTTCGAAGCTCGAACGGCGAACGCCGCCGCTCCGGCGGTGATTATCGGCGGCGGGGTTTTCTAGGTGCCGAAACTATGCGCTCGAATCGAAAATAAACTGGGATGAGATTGATCGTGCTCGCTTCCACCTTCTTAATCCTGCTCGGCGCAGTGGCTTTCGCCGAGCCACGTGCCGGCGACGAATTCGGCGAGCGCGTCAGAGATGTCTTGGTTCGCGAGATGTGGTTCATGGCCACCGTCGCAGAGCTCTCGCCACAGGAAACCGAGGCGCTGACCCTGGAAGCTCAACGAGCGCTCGATCGCTGGGGCGCCCGTATTGAGAGCACCTCCCTGGGCGCATCGTTGCGGCGCGAATTGACGCCCCTGCTCAAGAGCATCTCGCGCCAGGGGTGGGAGAAGTACGACGCCGAGCGCGAACGGCTCGAGGAACGGCGCGCGCATGCGACGATCGTGGCGCAAGTGGCCGAGTACGACGAAGCGCTGCTCTTCACAAGCGAGCAGCGCGACAAGCTCTGCGCAGAACTGGCCGAAGCGGCCCGCGGAATCGGCTGGCAGACCCGAGTGACCGGGCCGCCGCTCATTCCGGCGCGCCGATTTCCGCCGGAGATATCCGCCGGCGGACTGGGGCGCTTCGAGCCGGCGGAGTCCAGGTTGGCCGTCGTTCTTACGCCGGGCCAGCTTGCGGCGTACAAGCAGTTTAGCCATGCGATCGGCCAGCAAATCATCGTGGCGGCGCCGGGTGCCCAGCAGGCCGCAGCGGCCGTTCGTCCTAAGTTTGACGACCAGCACCCGCGGCTGAAGCTACTCTTGGAGCGGTTCGTCGATGCCGCCGACGCCGTCTGCAACTTGGATGACTTGCAACGTCAAAAGCTGCTGATCGCAGGCCAAATCGACATCGACCAATTGCGGGAGCGGTACGGCGCGATCGAATCGCAGGAGGGCGACGATCCCATCCGGTGCGTCGCGAGACTTGGCGCTCTGACGGATGCCGCGCGCACCATGTTCGACGACCCCGCTTCGAAGTTCCCGCGGACGCTTCGCTCACGGCTGACCGACGAACAAAAAGCAAAGCTCGCGGTCGCCGAGCGCGAGCGACACGCCTTCCGCTGCCAGGCGCTTGTGCAAGCGGTAGTCGTCGGCTTCGAGCGGTCGGCGGCCCTGACGTCGGCGCAATGCGCAGAGTTAGAGCGCACGTTCGACGAAGCCGTTGCCGACTGCCCTATGTCGCCGCAGTGGCAGATCCCATGGCTGCGAACGATGACCGGCCTGCCGCATGAGAAGCTGCGCCCGATCTTGGCCGATCAGCAATGGCCGGCCTTCGAGCGTCAGTTGGCACAACTCAAGGAAGTCGCAAGACGGCTCGAAGAGGAGTTTGAGAAGAAGGTAGGCGCGCTCCGCGGCGTGAAAATCATGGCGGTTGACAAGGATGGAAAGGCCGTAGCGGAACTGCGGGCCGACGAGATAAGGCTGAATTTGGACTGACCATGCGAATTGCGTTTCGATTGTTGCTCTGCGTCGCGCTGTCATCGCCGGCACTGCAGTCGGACCGCGCATCGGCACAGGATAAAGAGCCTTTCGGTCCGTCACAAAACAAGTTTGTCGGCATCGGAATCCAGTCGAAACGAGAGCACGGCGCCCTTGTGGTCATGACCGTGCTGCCATTCAGCCCCGCTCAGCGGGCCGGCTTGCGGCCGGGCGACCGGATTACGGCGGTTGAAGGCCGTTCCGTCGCTGAACGTTCCACGGACCAGACCGCCAAAGCTTTCCAAGGCAAAGAAGGCTCGTTCGTCAGCGTGACCGCCGTCACCGCCGGCCAACAACCGCGGCAAGTGCGAATCCGGCGCGAGCTCATCGAGGCACGGAGATTCCATTCGCCGGCGGCGGCACAGGCGCACATCATGGCCGCCGCCCGGCGGCAAGAGGCATTGATGGCCCGGGTGCAGGGGCCTTTGCGCGAGGCGCTCCGGCGAGACGTCGAGTTTATGTCGACCATCGGCGAACTCACCTCCGCGCAACGTGAATCGTTGCGCGCGGACGCCGAGAAAGCGATCGAGCGCCTCGTCGCTCGGGTCTCCGTGGAGCGCGAGGGCGGCGTTCGCCGCTTCATCGTCGATGTCAACGGTCAAAGGGAACTGCGCGCCGAGTACGTCGATACGACGGAGCAAGTCGCCCGACAACTACTGACGCCGCTGCTGAAGACCATCTCGCCGGATGCATCGGAAAAGGTCGACGCCGAATGCGGCCGAGTGCGGCAGCGGAGCAAGCAGGCCGAGGTTTTGGCCCAAATCGCCGCCTTCGACGAAGCATTGCTGCTGACGCGCGAACAGCGGGAAATGCTTGTCAGCCTGCTTGGCGCGCGCTGGACCGACGTGTGGCGGGGGCACCTCACCGACCGCACGGCAACGGATCCCATCTCGCTCTGCCGGTCCGCCGTCGGCGCGATGGACTTGTTCACGATTCCCGACGTCGAATTAAAGGCGATCTTGACCTCTAGCCAAGTGGCGACCTTCAAGCTGGTGCAACTGCCAACCAGAGAGGTGTCGGTGTTCGTCCAGGACGGGCAGCAGCCGGCGGCACGCCGCTTCGTGCGCCGCGGGCTGCCCCTCGAAGAGGAACGCCTGCGGCTCAAATTGCTGCTCGAGAGGTTGGTCGATGACGCCGCGGCGCACGGCGGCCTGGGCGAAGAGCAAAAGCAAAAGCTGCTCACGGCGGGCAAGCTCGACCTCGATGCGTACTTCAAGCGGCAGGCGGCGCTGGAGGAAAAACCGGCGGACGGACGGGCAGTCATTGTGCCGCACGAACAAATTGCGGGCGTGAAGGCGCGATTGCCGACGATCTTCGCCGACGCCGACTCGACGTTCCAGCGGATATTTCAGAAACGCCTGTCGTCGGAACAACGAGCAAAGATCGCCGAGGCCGACCGCGAGCGCGGCCGTTTCCACCGGCAGGCGGTACTGGGCGTTTTGATAGTCGCGTTGGCCGAGCGCGCCTTGTTGACCGACAATCAGGCCGGGCGACTGCAGACGCGGCTTGCCGATTCGCTCCCGGAATCAGACAATGCCCAAGACCTCGCCGGCTGGCGGCAGGCGACATTGAAAAAACTCCGCCAGTTGCGGCCGGAGGCGATCGGGCCGCTGTTGGACGATTGGCAACGGCCCGCGGCGAGGGAATACTTGACGGAGCTGGCCGATTCGGCGTTGATCGACATCGAAGGTGCGCCATGAAGCAACTGATTTGTAACCGACTTCCGCTTTTTGACCGTAGGGTGGGACCAGCGAGCTTGCGAGCGCCGGCCCACCATCGGCGCGACGCCGAAACAATGGTGGGCCGGCGCTCGCAAGCTCGCTGGTCCCACCCTACGTCCCTCGCGAAGGCAGTCCGAAGCACAATCGCAACGCTCGTTGCCTTTGCGCTCGCCTCTTGCCTGGCGGCGGCCGACCCACCCAGGTCGTTCGATCAAGCTGCAGTCCTCAAACGGGCCGCGGTCGCGTTCAAGGCGGCCGATCATGATGGCGACAACAAGGTTACACGCGATGAGTTTCTCGCTTCCTACCGCCAAGTCGATCGCGATGAGCGAATCAGGTTGTTTAATGAATTCGATTTCGAAGGTGACGGCGTCTTTGAATTCGATTTCGAAGCCGACGGCACGTTGGACCGCAATGAATTCCTGAAGCTTGTCTCGCCCACGGACGAGCGGCCGGCGATTCCTGACCCGATGGCGGAGTTGGAGCAGGCCGCCTTGGCGAAGTGGCAGGCAGAACTCGCCGTCGCTGACCGCGACGGCGACGGAGCTTTGGCCCGCGATGAATGGCCAGGCAAGCGAATCGCCGCACAAGTTCCGGCTGTGGCCGAAGTCACCTTCGAGCAATGGGACCGAAATCACGATGCCAAAGTCGACGTCGCCGACGCGAAGTGGCTGTTGGAGGTCGCCTATGGACTGACCCAGTTGGATGGCCGCGCCGTTCGCACGCCGACAGGCCGAGTCTTTAGCTGGTACTTTTTCCGCAGTTTGGACAGCAACCACGATGGAACGCTGTCGCGCAATGAATTCGTCGATCGATTGTTCTTCGAAAAGGAAAAGAACGCGATTCTGTTCGACAAGCTCGACGCAGATGGCGACCGGCAGCTCACCGCCGAGGAAACGCGGAAGTTTCTCTGGCACGATACTCTTTCCAACTTTTTCACATTTGACCGAAACCTCGACGGATTTCTGACGACGGATGAATTCATCGCCATCGGCTGGGGCAAGAATCTCGGTCTGCGAAGCGTGCGCGCGTTCGATGGCGACGGCGACGGACGAGTCTCGTTCTCGGAGTTTCGGCACACGACGTTTGCCAACCAGGCTTCCGATTGGCTGCGGCCGCGGCGAGACGCGGACGAAGATGGCCGTTTGTCTTGGAAGGAATTCTACATTGAAATGCCCCCGCTTCTACTCGCGCAGAGCCGCTATTTTTTCGACCATTTCGATCTCGATCGCGATGGTTTTCTGTCGGCGGCGGAATTCGATTTCGAAGCGGACTTTGCCAAAGCGGACGCCGACCACAATGGACAGTTGACTCTAGACGAATTCCTCGCAACGTACGCCGAGGCCGACCGCGGCGAAGGCGCGCGGCGGTTCTTGGTGTTCGATTTCGACGGCAACCGCAAGTTGGACGGAGACGAATACCACAGCTTCTCCGCGCCCGTCGACGAGCGGGGCAACGTGCCGGATCCGATGGCCGAATTCGCCGACGCCGCCCTGGCCAAATGGGAAGCGATCGCCGTCGCGGCCGACCGCAATCGCGACCTTGCCTTGTCCACGGCCGAATGGCCGGCGAAACAAATCGCGACGGAGATTCCCGACTTGGCGGACGTGCCGTTCGTGCTCTGGGACCGTGGTGATGACGGCAAAGTCGACCGCGCCGACGCGCGATGGCTGGTTGACGTGGCCTATGGCCTGGCGCAGCTCGACGGCCGGCCGTTGCGGACGACAACCGGCCGGATGTTCGCCTGGTATTTCTTTCGCCGTCACGACGCCGACCGCAACGACCGGCTGGCACGCAACGAATTCATGGCGGGCTACCACCCCGCCAACGTCAACACCGCCGAGCTGTTCGAGAAGCTCGACGTCGACGGCGACGCGCAGTTAACGCAGCGGGAGACCTGGTCGGTGTTTTGTCACGACACCATTGCCGCCTTTCTCGACTATGACCGAAACCGCGACGGCTATCTGACCGCCGACGAAGTTCGGGCCATTGGCTGGGGAGGATACCTGGCCCGCCGCACTGTGCCGGTGTTTGACGACGACCGCGACGGCAAGCTTTCGTTCCGCGAATTCCGCCTGACGAACTTCGCCAACCAGGCTTCCGACTGGTGGCAGCTCAAAGACCTGGACCACGACGGCCGAATCGCCTGGCACGAGTTCTATCGAGAGAAGCCGCCGCTTTTAATCGCCCAAAGCCGCTTCTATTTCGGCCGCTACGATCGCAACCACGACGGCTTCCTCTCAGCCCTGGAGTTTCCCAGCGAAGCCGATCCGGCGCACGGGCAGGTTCTGGCCAATGCCGATATGCTCGAGCGCGTGCTTCCCCTGGAAGTGCAATTCGCAAAACGTATCTGCCGGTTGACGAACGACGATGCGGCCGTGCTCGAACGAGACGGCTATTCCGCCATTGAGCGGCTGGTGGAACAATCGCCCAGGGCGGCCCGAAAGAATCAAACGAGTCTCCCCGGGGCTGGCACCGCGGGCCCCTACTCCGTGGCCATGCCGGCCAGGACGGGCACTGATCTCGCGATCGTGCGGTCGCCGCATCTGCTGCTGCGCCGGGAGCTGGTGGAGTCGATGCGCGGACGGTTGAAAAAAGGCGGCGACACGCTCAACGGCTTTCGCGTGGCGGCAGAAGACTGCCAAACACTCGACAGCGAGCGCGTGCGGGCCGAGAAGCGCCGCCGCCAGGCCGCGATTCTGGCCCACGTCGCCGTGCTCGATGAGGCGTTGTTGTTGTCGGCGAGGCAGCGAAAGGATCTGTGCGACCTGCTCGGCCAAGACGCCGCCGACGCCTGGTGGCGCCCGATCAATTCGGGCACGATCATCGACCCCACGGTCGAATGGTTTTTCGCTTCGGCTTCCGGTGGGGGCTTCTACGGGCTGTTTGTGCCCGATGTCGAGTTAAAAAAGAGACTGACCTCGCGGCAGTTGGCGGCGCTCACGGAGCTCCAGCGGCCGTATGAGCAGGAGATCGTCATCGTCCAGCAGGCGGCGCCCAAACCGGGCGGCGCGGCCGTGCCCGCGGCAGTGGGAAGGGTGGCGGGTGGCGCCGTCGTACCGCGCGCGGCGGCAGCGCCGGGGCTCATCGCAGGTGGACAAGTGGCGGCGCCGCGTGCGGTCAGGCGCATCGTGCGTCGCGGGCCGACGGTCGAAGAGCAACAGCGGCGGTTGGCGCAATACGTCGAACAACGATTGGACGACATCGAGGCGGCTTGCGGCCTGAGCAAGCCTCAGCGCGACAAGTTGTCGCTGGCCGCCAGGCTCGACGTGGCGCGCTGGCGAGATCAATCGTCCGCGCCCGATGAGAAGTTGAACGACGGCGAAGAGTTGGTTGTGCGAAAGCAGCAAGTCCGGGGCGGCGCTGCGCCGTTGCCGTTAGCGATCTTAAGCGATGAAAACTCCTATTTTCGAAAATCGCTGCAAACCCGGCTGACCGACGAGCAGAAGCACATGCTGGCCGAGGCCAACGGCCAACGGCGCGAGTTCCAGCGTCAGGCGGTAGTCGTCGCCGTCGTCGCAGGCTTCGAGCGGGCGGCCTCGCTGGACTCGGCGCAGTGCGATGGGCTGGCCACGCTGTTGAACGATTCGCTCTCCGACGCTGAGGCCGGCGGCACCGCCGAATTTGTCCGGCGCGTCGCGCAGTTGCCGTTCGCGCGTTTGCAGGCGATTTTCTTGGACATTCAGCTTCCCGCCTTCCAACAGCACTACGGCGAATTGTCCGGCGCGCTGCGGCAGTTCGAAGTGCAACAAGGCAACCAGGTTTTCCGCGCGGCCGCTGGGGCGGGGCCCGGGTTTTGAGTGTACCATGAAACAAGCGATTTACACCCTGCGTGCGCTTTTTGGTGTCTCGATGTTCCACGCCGTGTCACGAAGCATACCGTCAACAATTGCCCTGGCGGCCCTCACCGGCGTCGCACAGGCGCAACTGCCCGAATTGCGGCACGGCGGCGCGGTGCCGCACGAGGTGCGCGAGATCTACGACCACGGCTTGCAGTATCTGGCCGCCAGCCAGGAAGCGGGCGGCGCCTGGACCCGCGGCAATATGCAGGGCCCGGCCATCACCGGCCTTTGCCTGATGACCTTCTTGGCCTCCGGCGAAGATCCGAACTTTGGGCCGTATAGCGCGCAGGTGCGCGCGGCGCTGCGCAGCATCATTGGCGCACAAGACACCGTCAGCGGCTGCATCGGGTCGGGCAATATGTACGAGCACGGTTTCGCCATGCTGGCCCTGGCCGAAGCCTATGGCGCGGTGGACGATCACAATATGTGGAGCGCTTCGCCGGCCGGACGCGCGGTTTCGGTCTCGCGCGCCGCCGGCGCTGCCGCCAACCGCACGGTCGGGCAAGCGCTGGAACTGGCCGTGCGCTGTGCCCTGGCGTCGCAAAAGCAGAACCAATTGGGCGGCTGGCGCTATTCGCCCAACGCCCAGGACGCCGATACGTCGGTCAGCGGCGCCGTGCTGGTGGGACTGCTGGCCGCGCGCAACGCCGGCATCGAGGTGCCCGATCAGGCCATCGACCGGGCCTTGGCCTACTACCGGCAATCGACCGGGCCGGACGGCAGCGTGGGCTATGCGGGCGGAATGGCCGGCGGACCGGGCGATTCGCTGGCCCGCTCCTCCATCGCCACGCTCGTCTACGCCGTCGCCCGGCGCAAAGACCTGAAGGAATACAAGGCCACCATCGACTATCTCAAGCACGAGCGCGGCCAGGGGCGCAACCATAACGACGAATACACGTTTTATTACCAGGCCCAGGCGCTGTATCAGGGCGACCCCGACGCCTGGGAAAAATGGAACAAGGCCCAGATCCGCCGGCTGAAGCAATCGCAGCAGGCCGACGGCAGCTTTGCCTCGCAGTTCGGGCCGGCCTACGGCACGTCGATGTCGCTGTTGGTGCTGGCCGTCAACTACCGCTTTTTGCCGATTTATGAACGATAGAGCGATTTTGGATTTTCGATTTTGGATTTTGGATTGCCGCGGCGCGTTTGCTGAAGCCGTAGGGTGGAAAAAGCGAGCTTGCGAGCGCCGGCCCACCAACGGCACGACGTCGCAACAATGGTGGGCCGGCGCTCGCAAGCTCGCTGGTCCCACCCTACTGCTGGCTCTGCTTTGCTCGCCCGCGGTCGCACAGCGCAACCGCGCCGACATCGGCGTGATCAACGATGTTTCGCCCGGTTCGCGCGGAGTGCAACAAGCGGCGCCCGCCGTCGAGCCCACCCCGCCCGCCGATGCGCCGGTGGCCTATCTGCAAGACGACGATTGGATGACGGGCACGCCGGCCGCCGGCGAGCACTCCGACCGGTTCGGCTGGCAATCGCCGGGCTTCACACAGCCGTTCGAGCTCGACCTGCACGCTTTGCAACGGGTGCGGTTTCCGGTCGCGTCGGCCCCGGCCTGGCGCGATCACGACTACCGGCTGGAGCTGGCCGGCGGCGACGTGCTGTTTGGCGAGCTGCTCGCCGTGAGCGACGAAAACCTGCGGTTTCGTTCGTCGGTGGCCGGAGAGCTGCGCGTCAAGCGTCCCGCCGTGCGCTGCCTGGAACGTTGCAAGGCCAACGCGCTGGTCTATATCGGCCCCAACGGCCTGGCCGAATGGCAAACGCCCGGCCCCGACGATGCCTGGCGCGAAGATGAAGGGCACCTGCTGACCGAGAAAGACGCCGCCTCGCTCTACAGCCCCATCGGCCTGCCGGCGCGGGCGCTGGTCGAGTTCGAGTTGTCGTCGCTGTTTCCGCCCGTGTTCAGGCTGGCGCTCGGCGTGGGCGGCGATGCGGCCAGCCGGCGGAAGGGCTTTCGGTTGGAAGTGGTCGATCTCGACGTGATCGCCGTCTATGAGACCGGCAACGACATCGACGTGGCCCGCGTGATGACGCTGGCGCCCGGCCCGGAACGCGACCGCGTGCATTTGCGTGTGCTGCTCGACCAGCAGGAGCAGCGGGCCGAGGTTTTTTCGGCCGAGGGGCTGCCGCTGGCAACCGTACACATCGATGCCGACGCTCCCAAGGTTTCGCCGGGCATCCTGCTGGAGCACAAGCGGGGTGGCCTGCGGTTCGAGCGGCTCCGCGTCTGGGAGTGGAGCGGCTCGTTGCCGCAACCGGTGGCGGCCAATCGCCCGCAGTTGCACCGCGTCGACGGGCCGGTCATCAACGGTAAGCTGAGCGGCTACGACGGTCAAAAGCGGCAGTTCAGCATGAAAACCGAACAGGGCGACGTCGCCTGTCCGGAAGAGCAGGTGGCCAGGATTTGCTTCGGCGAGCCGGCGGCCCCGCCCGACCGCCCGATGCGGGTGTCGTGCGCCGACGGCACGCAGTTGAGCGGCTGGTTCGCTGGCGTGGACGGCCAGCGGCTTTCGCTCGATTGCCTTTCGATCGATACGCCCGCGCTCGATTCGAGCAGTTTGCCGCTGGCCGCCGTGGCGAGCATCGCGTTCAACTATCAACTCGACGCGCAAGACAAGGTTGTCCCCGCTGCCAAAAGCAGCCTGATGGTGCTGCGTCTCGACACGGCCCGGCTGCACGGCTGGCTGGCGCCGGCCAAGGCGGGCACCGGTCACAGCGGCATCGCCTGGCGGCCGGCGGCGAGCGCCGGCGCCAGCCCTTTGCGCGAAGGCATTCCCGGACGCGTGACCGGCGTCACCGCCACGCGGCGAATGAGCCGCTCCGAGGACGCCACGGTCCGTTACGATAGGCTCTATCTGATGACGGGCGACACGTTCAGGTGTCGTGTCACCGGCATCGACGATCGGGGCGTGGCCTGCCACACGGCGTCGGCCGAGAAGCAAATCGCCCATGACAGAATCAAAGCGATCGATCTCTCGGAACTATCGGGCCGTTCGGGCACGGGAAGGCCGACATTCGAAGAGTTCGCCCGGCAGGCCGTCGCGGACCAAGAGCGGGGGCCGCTCACGCGCCAGCGGGAAAAGCTGGAACGGCTGTTGACGTTGCCGCGGCTCAATCGCGACGATCCGCCCACGCACATTCTGTGTGCCACCAGCGGCGACTACCTGCGCGGCCGGCTGTTGAACATGGCCGGCGACGTCGTCCACTTCGCGGTGGGCCAAAACGAGCGCGAGTTCCCTCGCGAGCTTATTGCCGCGATCGTCTGGCTGCACCCCGATCCGCCCACGGCCGATGCCCGGGCGGCCGAGACTCCCAGCCTGGTTCACGCGGTCTGCAGCGACGGCACGCGGATGACTTTTACGGTCAGCGAGACCGACGACCGAGTGATCGCCGGCACGAGCGACGTGCTGGGCGAGTGTCGCTTGCCGCTCGACCGCCTAAGCGAGTTGCTCCTGGGCGAGCGGGTGCGTCAGGCCACGAGCAAGGTGGGCTATCACGGTTGGACGTTGACGCCGGCGCCGGACCCCAAGGCGTTTCAGGAGGGCGGCGAGCTGCCCGCCGGCACGGGCCGAGACTCTTCGCTCGTCGGCCAACCGGCGCCCGACTTCGAGTTGGACCTGCTCGACGGCTCGAAGTTCCGCCTTTCCGAGCACAAGGGCCGCACGGTCGTGCTCGATTTCTGGGCCTCGTGGTGCGCTCCCTGCGTGCAAAGCCTGCCGAAGCTGTCGCGCAGGGTCGCCGAATCGAAAGCGGCCGATGTGAAGCTGGTGGCGGTGAACCTGCAACAATCGGCCGACGACGTGAAGGCCTCGCTGAAGCGGATGCAGCTCGACATCGTCGCGGCGCTCGACCGCGACGGCGCGGTCGCCGCGCGGTATGGAGCGACGGTGATTCCCTATACGGTGATCATCGCCCCCGACGGCAACGTGGCCCGCGTGTTCATCGGCGCCGGCCCGGAGAACGAGAAAGGGATCGAAGCGGCTCTGGAAGAAGCGCATGCTGCTAAGGAGGCGGCACAGCCCAGCAAGGAAGGCAATTGAGCATGCGGCAGCCACGCTTAGTTCAATCCGGCTTGTGCGACGTCGTCAATGAATTCCAGCCAAACGATGTGCGAGAGCGAAATGGCAATGCGTCGTCTTGCAAGCGGAACAACGTGCCCTGGCGACTCGATCCACAGTATCGACCTGCCCAGCATCGTGAACTCCGGGGATCCGATGTCAACGACCATGCCCGTCGAAAGGTGCAACCTGAACGGTTGAAACATTCGCGCTTCGAGCAAATCCCTCAACTGATTTGGCCGCATTATTACAAGCTTGCAACTAGGTTAACCCGGTCTGCTGCGGGGACAGTATCTCGAAACGGGTAATCATATTGAGCGGGACCGTGACAAGAGTTTCGCAAATGCCGAGCGGCTCGTCGTCGGCCTGGATTCCAATATCCAAATAGTCTTCTCCCACAATGACGTGTCGCCGTGACACAATGTCGATTGATTCGCCGTCCGTCAGATGGACCCGGCGCGGTCGAAACGGCGTCTCTTCGAACTCGTGGTAAAGTGCCAGTGGATCAATCGGTTGATTCATCGTCTCTCCCTGCAGTGCCGTGGTACATTGCCGCATTGGCATGGCGCATTGCGAGCGCGGCCGCCGATGCACAGTGCATCACGAAATGATAACACGGCGGCGGAACCGTTGCGAAGCCCTGGCCAACCAGCCTTTCCCAACTCCGCCCGGCTTGTTACGCTCAACGTTTCTCCAGCCGCCGAACCACGTGCAGAGGCCTTCATGTCGCAATTCGACAGCCAGCTCCAACGACGGATCATGGGCCATTTCGCCACGGGCGTCACGGTGGTCACCACCCGCCGCGGCGAAGAACTGTTTTGGATGACCGCCAATGCCGTGGCCTCGCTTTCGCTTCACCCGCCGCTGGTGCTGGTGGCGGTCGACAAGCGCGCCCAGATGCACGAGCACCTGCTGGCCAGCCGGTTTTTTGCCGTCAATATCTTGCGCGAAGACCAGGAAGCCTTGTCGCGACGGTTCGCCATGCGCGGCCCCAAGGAGTGGTCGGACCTGAAGCTCTCGACCGCGGTGACGGGGGCGCCGGTCCTCGACGACGCGTTGGCCTGGGTCGATTGCAAGCTGGCCGAATCCCTGCCCGGCGGCGACCATCACATCTTCACCGGCGAGATCGTGGCGGGCGACGCCCGCGAAGGGCGGCCGCTCCTCTACTATCAAGGCAATTACGCCCGGCTGGCCGAGTGATCCGGCGACCAAACGTCGCCCGGCCCGTCTTCCACGACGATCGGCGGAAACTCTTCCGCACGCTCGATCGTCTCCGGATAGCGGTCCATCAGCTCGCTCAGCGCTTCGCCCAGCCGGCACAGGCCGGGCGACACGTGTTGCACCTTCTTGATCGGACCACTTCGTTCAACGGCAATCATCGCTTGCTCTCCTCAACGGGACATCTGCACACTGCACATGTAAGTGTACTCAAGTCTGTACGAACGTCAATGGCCCGCGGTTCGGATGTTCGATGTTCGGACAAACCGGGCCAATCGTTCTTGCCCGCTCCCGGCGACGGTGGTACAGTCCGCCGCCGCAAATCACCCCGCGCCGACTGGGAGGTCGTGGTTGCTCTTCAAATGGCCGATCCGCAAAAAGCTCTTCCTCTGCCTTGGTCTCCTGCTGGTCATGGTGGGAACCTTGGGCTGGGGGGGGATCTACGGGCTTTACGCCTATCGCAGTTTAGTGCGCAGTTTGGGCCGGCGCGTGCCCGAACTGCCGTTGGCGAATATTCTCAGCCAGCGCGTGGGCGATCTGCGGGTGGCCCTGAGCGACGACGCGCCGCTCGTCCACCAGGCGCAGACCGAGGGACAACGGGCGGTTTTTGAGATGCACGAGCCGCTGCTGCGCTATGCCCGGCAAGAGTTCGAGGCGGGCCTGGAGAACGTCAAGATTTGCCTGAGCCAATACCGGCAGCAGCTTAACGACAACCCGGACCCGTCGGGCCAGATCGGCGACAGCCGGCAGGAATGGGAGAGCGTGCGGCAAATCGAGGTGCTCATCGAGCGGATGGACGCGACCATTCACGATCAGAACTGGCTGATCGACCAGCCGAAACGCGGCGCGCTGACCCACGACTTGGAGCAACTGCAGCTTCTGGCCGCCCGGCTTCCCACACACCTTTACAGCCGGATCAGCGAGTCGACGATCGAGGCCAAACGACAATACCGGAGGCTCTTGACCTTGACCTGGGCCACCAGTGGCGCGGCGGCCGTGCTGCTGGGACTCTTCGTTCACCTGTTTTACCACTGGGTCTTTCGACCGCTGCGGATTCTGATCAACGGTTCTCGCAAGGTGGCCCGCGGCCAATTCAACTACCGCATCCGCCTGCAAACGCACGACGAGATGTCGGAGCTGGCCGCCGCCATGAACGACATGACCGCGCGGTTTCAGGCCATCCGCGACGATCTCGACTGCCAGGTGAAGCAGCGGACCAAGCAAGTCGTGCGCAGCGAGCAGCTTGCCAGCGTCGGCTTTCTGGCCGCCGGCGTGGCCCATGAAATCAACAACCCCCTGGCCTCGATCGCCATGTGCGCCGAGTCGCTCGAAGGGCGAATGGCGGGTCTTGCCGAGCTCGCCGAGGGCGAACAAGAGGTGGTCCGCAAATACCTGCGGATGATCCAGACCGAAGCCTTCCGCTGCAAGGGGATCACCGAGCGGCTGCTCGACTTTTCCCGCATGGGCGAAGTCAAGCGGCTGCCGACCGAGTTGGGCGAGCTGGTGCAAGGCGTGATCGAAATGGTCCGCCACGTCGGCAAGTATCACGATGCGCACGTCGAGTTCGCGTCGGACGGTCCGGTCGTCGTCTCGGCCAATCCGCAGGAGGTCAAGCAGGTCGTGCTGAACCTGCTGGCCAACGCGCTCGACAGCCTCGATGCGGAAGGGACCGTCAGGGTGACGCTCGACCGCCGCGGCGGCGAGGCCGAGTTGGTCTTTGCCGACGACGGCTGCGGCATGACGCCGGAGGTCATGGAACACCTGTTCGAACCATTTTTCACGCGCCGCCGCGGCGGGCAGGGCACGGGGCTGGGCTTGTCGATCGTCTATCGCATCGTGGCCGACCACGAAGGGACGATCGACGCGCATAGCGACGGGCCGAATCGCGGAACGACGTTCCGCGTGCGCCTGCCGCTGGCGTCCGCGGCCGGCCACTTACCGAAGGAGAAGAGCCATCGCCACCAAGCCGCCTAAACCTCTGAAGCTGCTGTTCGCCGACGACGAGCCCTCGTTGCAGTCGTTGATGAGCCTGGAGCTGCCGCGCATGGGGCACGAAGTGACCGTCTGTCCCGACGGCGCCGTGGCCCTCGCCGCCTTGGAACGCAACACTTACGACTGCATCCTGGTCGATCTCGACATGCCCAAGCTGTCGGGCATCGAGGTCATCGCCAAAGCCAAGCAGCTTTCGCCCGACACCGAGGCGATCGTGCTGACCGGCAAATCGTCGCTGGAGACGGCCATTTCGGCGTTGCGGCAGGGCGCGTTCGATTACCTGACAAAGCCCTGCAAGCTGGCCGAGCTGGAAGCGCTGTTGGCACGCGTGGCCGAAAAGCGCGAGCTGACCAATAAATATCGTGCCGTCAAGCGGCAGCTCGAACGTGTCGAGGGCAAGTCGGATCTCGTCGGCGAATCGCCCTCGATGGACCTGGTGCGCACGCTGATCGCCAAGGTGGCGCCGACCGGTTCCACAGTGCTGGTGCTCGGCGAGACGGGCACCGGCAAGGAGCTGGTCGCCCGTGCCATCCACGACCAGAGCCTGCGGGCCGAAATGCCGTTCGTGGCGATCAATTGCGGGGCTTTGCCGGAAAGCCTGATCGAGAGCGAGCTGTTCGGGCACCGCCGCGGGGCCTTCACCGGGGCCGACGAGCACCGCGTCGGGCTGTTCGAAGTGGCCGGTGGAGGCACGATTTTTCTTGACGAAATCGGCGAGCTGCCCAAGGCGATGCAGGCCAAGCTGCTGCGCGTGCTCGAATCGGGCGAAATCCGCCGCGTGGGCGATAACGAATCGTTCACCGTCGATGTGCGCGTGGTCTGCGCCACGCACCGCGACCTGGAAGAGATGGTTGCCGAGGGCGAGTTTCGCGAAGACCTGATGTTTCGCATCAACACGTTCGAGATTCGTCTGCCACCGCTGCGCGAGCGAATCGACGACATTGCCGGACTGGCCCGCCACCTGCTGCGACGTTTCCGCCGTTCGGTCCGACCCAACGACGAGCTTTTGACGCCCGCGGCGCTCGATGTGCTTAAGTCGCATACCTGGCCGGGCAACGTCCGCGAGCTGGCCAACTCCGTGGAGCACGCGGCGATCTTGTGCGGCGCCGGACCGATCGGGCCGGAGCACCTGCCCGGCCGTCTGGCAACGCGGCGGCTGCGCGGACCGCACTTCAAGCTGATCGGCCCGCCGCAGACCTTGCGCGAGATCGAAATGCAGGCCATTCAGCAGATACTCGACAAGTACAGCGGCAACAAGCCCAAGGCCGCGGAAGAGCTGGGAATCAGCCTCAAGACGCTTTACAACAAGCTCAACCAGGTGAGCCAGCTCGAGCGGTCGGCATAGGAGAGGGTTCAGGGTTCAGGGTTCAGGGTTCAGGGTTCAGGGTTCAGGGTCTTGGGTCTTGGGAAAGGCGGCATCCCTCATCCCTCATCCCTCATCCCTCATCTGAACCCTGAACCCTCCCCGACGCCTGACACCCACTGATGCAAGAAATGGTTACGCACTCACTACTCGCCGCTCCCCTGTCGCCTTGGGCAACGCTGCCCAAGGCGGCGCGGCTGCTGCTCGTCGCGACGAAGCACGATGCGGCCGAATGGTTGCGTGGACTGTTTGAGTCAGACCGGGCCATGGCCGTGACCATCGACGTAGCGATCGGCGCGGCGGCCGGCCTGGCGACGTTGAGGAGCCAGGCCTACGACGCGGTACTCGTGCGACATGTGCCCGACGACTTGGATGCCATCCAGTTCATCGAAGCCCATCGTGCTCAGGCCGCCGACGACCCGCTGGTGGTGCTCGGCGACTGTCCCGAGCACAGCTTCGCGCCGCACTGTTACGAGGTGGGAGCCGACGGCTATCTGCCGATTCGAACGGCCAGCCCGCGGCAATTGATCTGGGTTATCGGAAGGGCAATCGAGTGGCGTCGCCTGCTGCGTGAGAATCGCCGCCTGGCGGAACGCGATCGACAACGGCTTAAGCTGGAACATCGCGAAGCCGAACGCCTGCTCGCGCAGCAACGGACCTTTGTCGGCGATCTGCACGACATCCCCGCGCACGCCGACGCGACCGCGGCCTTCGACCTCGCACCGGCGGCCGATGGCCCACTGGAACTTCCCAGTGCCTTGGTCGATCGCTACCGCGAGCTGTTGCGGGCTTATGTCATCATGGGGTCGGGCAACCTGGCGGCGGAAACGGCGGCCTTGGTCGACGCCTTGCACGCGCGTGGTCTGCCTGCGCCGCGCGTGATGCAGTTCCACGTCTGCGCACTGGAAGAAACGCTGCGCGGGCTGGGAGGCCGCAGCTCGCGTCACGTGATGGCCCGCGCCGACCTGCTCGTGCTGGAGGTGATGGTGCAGCTTGCCGAACGCTTCCGCAAACAGGCGTCGCTCGCGGTATCGCGGTCCTAGCGCCACCGGTCTCGCTTCGCCGAGCCAGGCTTCGAACAAAAGCCAACGAGCTGGACGGGGCCGGCAAATCCTGAGTCGGCTTTGAACAAAATAGCGGCGATCGCGCGAAAAGTTCGCTTGAAGCCGGCTGCGGCCCATGCTCAACTTCCTTGTGCGCCCTGGTCATGGCCGCCCTGCTATACTGAATCGGAGGAAAACGTGGCGAATAAGGCTTCTGTTTGCTGAGCGCACGCCACTCGGCTATCGAGCGGCGCTCACCCGCGACCGGTGGCGGGAGATTATCCGCTTCAAACATCCGGCCTTGGCTGGCCACGAAGCGGCGGTTCGCGACTGCTTGCGAGATCCCGATCTCGTTCGCGAAAGCGCCCAGGATCCTGACGTGCATTTGTTCTATCGACGAACTGGGCGCAACTATCTTTGTGTGGTAACGGCGGGGCAGGAAACGGCGGACCGATTCGTGGTCACCGCCTATTTCACGAAGAATATCAAACAAGGAA
>DATLUO010000273.1 GCA_035533075.1 Pirellulales bacterium
CGGTGGGCCGGCGCTCGCAAGCTCGCTGGTCCCACCCTACATGTTGAGTACGTTGAGGCATCGGCGTTCACCCGGCGGACGCAAAATTGATGATGATCGTAAGCGCCACCGTGCCGATGACGATGAGCATCACATATTGACGCAGTTTGCCCGTCTGCAAGCCCCGTAGCGAGTTGCCCAACGACCAGGTCGAGGCGGCAAACAGGTTGACGAACCCGTCGACGAAATAGCGGTCGATCAAATCGTCGATGTCGGCCACGCCGCGCGTCCAGCGGGCAAGACTGTGAATCAAGCCGTCGATCATCTGCTTGTCGAACCAGGCTACGATGCCGGAGACGAAGTGCAGCGGCCTGACGAACAGGAAATCATAAAGTTCGTCGAAGTACCACTTGTTGAGCAAGAACGTATAGACCGGCGCAAACTGCTGCCGCACTTCGGCGGGGTTGAGCCAACGCAGCCCATAGAACACCGTCGCCAACAGAAACCCGCCCAAGGCAGTCGAGAAGGCCGTCAGCCCGGCGACGAGGTGTACGTCGGACTCGTGGCTGGCGTGTTCGTTGGGATAGACCAGCGTGGGCAGCAGCACGCCGGCGCCGGCTTCGCCGGGCCAGCGGGCCTGCTCGAAAAGGTCGGTCACGCTCCACACGCCGGTCAACGTCCAGCCGATGACGATGGCAAAGAACGCAAGGATGGTCAGCGGTACGTACATGATCCGCGGCGACTCGTGGGCGTGCTCATGGACATGGTGATCTCGTGGCGGCCCGACGAAGGTCATGAACCAAAGCCGGAACATGTAAAACGCGGTAATCGAAGCGCCGCCGGCCGCCGCAAAAAACAGGATCATGCCGTGCGTCGGGTTCTGTTTCCAGAACGAAAACGCCTGGGCAATGATCGAATCCTTGGAATAGAAGCCGCTCAAGCCGAAGCCGAACGGCCAGAAGGCGAAGATTGGCGGCAGTCCGGCACCGATGATCGCCAGGCAGCCGACAAACATCGTCCACCCCGTCCACGGCATTTTTTTCAACAGCCCGCCCATCTTCGGCATCTCGTTGGTGTGGCAGGCGTGAATCACCGAGCCGGAGCAGAGGAATAACAGGCTCTTGAAGAAGGCGTGCGTGATCAGATGGAACAAGCCGGCCACCCATCCACCCACCCCCAGTGAGAGCATCATGTAACCAAGCTGGCTGACCGTGGAATAGGCCAGCACCCGTTTGATGTCGGTGGCGGTGATGGCGATCGTCGCCGCCAGAAAGAGCGTGATGGCGCCGGTGTACGCGATCACCAGCCGAACCTCGGGCGTGAAGAACGGATAGAACCGCCCAGCCAGGTAGACGCCCGCAGCCACCATCGTGGCCGAATGCACCAGTGCGGAAACCGGCGTGGGGCCTTCCATCGCGTCGGGCAACCACACGTGCAGCGGAAACTGAGCGCTCTTGCCCACACAACCGCAGAAGATACCGACGCCCGCAATCACCAACAGCCAGTAACCGTAATGCTGGGCCCGATAGGCCTCAACGCGCGATTCGATTTCCGACTCCGCCGCCAGCGGGTCGGAGTTGTTGCGATGGTCGATGGCGACTTCCTGCACCATCTCGTAGGCCGCCGCGCGGACCATGCCATCGGGCACCGTCAGCTCATAGTTATTGTCGGCGTCGCGCACCTGGCTGAAGATGCCGCGAGTCACCGTTCCGTCGGCCTCCTTCACGTCGCCGAAGGCAAAAGTGCCCAGCCCGGCCCAGAGCGCCATCATGCCGATGATCATGCCGAAGTCGCCAATTCGGTTGACAATGAACGCCTTGTTGGCCGCGTTCGAGGCGCTCTTGCGCTCGATGTAGAAGCCGATCAGGAAGTAGGAGCAAATGCCGACCAACTCCCAGAAAACGAAGACCATCGCGATATTGCCGGCATACACCAGGCCCAGCATGCTGAAGCAAAACAGCGACATGTACTGGAAGAAGCGGTGGAACCGTCCGCGGCGGTGCAGGTGATGCCCGTTGGAGAGCACCACCTCATGGTCCGTTACGTCGTGGAGCTCGTCGTGCATGTAGCCGATCGAGTAAAAATGGATGCACGAGGCGATCAGCGTGACCATCGCAAACATGCCGATGGTCAAGGCGTCGATGTAGTAGCTGATGGTGACCTTCAGTTTGCCGAACTGACCCAGCGTGTAAAGGTCGCCGGTGTAGTACGTCGGCTCCTTCCATTCCCCCGCTCCGTGATGCGCGGCCGGCAGGTGTTCGCGGGCAACGTCGATCGCGTGCTCCTCGGCGGCGGCGTGCGCCGGTGAAAGCGGATGGTTGCCCAGCCACAGTCCCAGCGAGATCAACGAGCAGGCGAAGCCGACCACGATGGCGAAGGTGGCGAGATAGCCGGCGCCCACGCCGTGCTTTCCCATCCGCGGGCCGAACAGCACGATCAGCGTGAAGCTGGCCAGCGGCAAAAGCCAGGCGATTCCCAGCAGGGTCGGAAGCGAAGAAGCGAGGTCCATCGGGAAGTTTCGACGTCAACCTTTCAGTTCATCCGCCCGATCGACGTCGATCGTGGCGTGGTTGTTGTAAAAATTCAGCGTGATCGCCAAAGCCACGGCGGCCTCGGCGGCGGCCAACACGATGACAAACAAGGCGATGAACTGCCCGTCGAGCCCCAGGCCGCTCGTGCCGCTGGCGCTGAGCAACGGGCTGGAGAGTGCGACGAAATTGACGTTGGCCCCGTTCAGCACGAGCTCGACTCCCATCAATACGCCCAGCGCGTTCCGCTTGGCCGCCATGCACACCACGCCGGAGACGAACATCAGCGCGCCGACCGCCATGAAGTGTGAAACGCCAACCGGGTCTGTCAACGGGTTCATAGCGATTCCAGCCTCACGTCACGACGCCGTTTGGTGCGGGCAAGATAGGCCGCCCCCACCAACACCACCAGCAGGTGTACCGAAACGATTTCGAACGGCAGCAGATAGCTCGACATTCCCGCTTTCAACCGTTCGGGACGCTCTTCGAGCTTGTCGACGCGCACGCCCAAGAGGCCCAGGCCGAGCGGCGTCGATGTGGACTGCACCTGCGTCGGTGCGTTGTTGGCAACCGGGCGGCGCCATTCGGGCACGGTGAAGGCGGCGGGAACGAGCAGCGCCAGCAGCGAACCGGAAAGGACCGCGGCCAGGATCCAGTCGCCGCCGCGGGTCTTCATCGACACGAACGGGCCCTGGGCCGTGAGCATCACGCCGAACACCAACAGCACGAGCGTGCCGCCGACATAGATCAAAAGTTGCATGGCGCCGACGAAATCGGCACCGGCCAGAAAGAACAGTCCGGCCGTCGCGCCCAGCGAGATGACCAAATAGAAGGCCATCCGCACGATGTTGCTCGACAGCACCACCGCGACGGCGAAGGCGCAGGAGACCAGCGCGAACAGAAAGAAAAAGAACGAGTGCCAGTTGATCGGTTCCACGAGTCAGTTCCTTTCCGCCGCGCGGGCAACGAGGCCGGCTGGCCGTGAAGCGCTCTCGGTGGCTGGGGCAGAGCCGGGCCGTGAATGATCCGTCAAATCCGAGCGGCGCTGACGGCCCGGCGATGCCCCGGTGGCGGCGTACCGGGTGGCGGCGTACCGGGTGGCGGCGTACCGGGGCATCGCTTGGCCGCCATGCTTGTTTTCAGCTCCGACCGCCGACTGGCCAAGCTCTGCCCCAGCCACCGCTCGTGGCGGAACGCCATGCGGCGCATTGCGTTCAGATGCAGCCACGCTACCGGACGGCCTAGGAAGGCCATCCTCCAGCACACGCTCGGCATACGGCCGTCCGATCATCTTGTCGGGCAGCATATAGGTCCACCCAATGGCGCCCAAAAACATCACCGCCGCGATCGGCACGCAGTATTTCAGGCAGACCTTCATCACCTGGTCGATGCGCAATCGCGGCAGCGTCCAACGTGCCCACATCATGAACGTCACCCAGGCCACGCACTTGAAGATGAAGTTGAGCATGCCCAGGAAATTGCCCAGATAACCGGCGACCGGGCCGTTTTCATAGGTCAATCCGAGCCAATGGCTGATGGGCAGCGGGCCGTTCCAGCCGCCGAAGAACAGGATGGCCGCCAGGCCGCTGACGGCGAACATCGAGCCATACTCGGCCATGAAGAAAAAGCTCCACCGCAAGCCGGAGTATTCCGTATGGAAACCGGCCACCAGCTCGCTTTCGGCCTCGGCCAAGTCGAACGGCGCTCGGTTCACGCTGGCCATGGCGCAGGTGAAATAGACCCAAAAGGTGATGAACGTGAAGGGATCGTGGAAGATGAGCCAGTTAGTGAACCAACCCCCCTGCATGCGGCCGATCTCGACCAGGTCCATCGTGCCGGCAATCAACACCGGCACCACCACGCACATGCCCATCGGCACTTCGTAGCTCACCACCTGGGCCGCCTCGCGCATGCCGCCGAACAGCGACCACTTGGAGGCCGAGGCATAACCGGCCAGGATCACGCCAAACACTTCCAGCCCCATCACCGCCAAAATGAAAAACACGCCGGTGTTCAGCTCCACGGCCACCCAGCCGTCGCTGAACGGCAGCGCGAAATAGGCACAGAACGAGGCACAAAAGCTGACGTAGGGCGCGAGCCGAAAGAGCAAAGCGTCGGCCCCTTCGGGCATCAGATCTTCTTTGGTGAGGAGCTTCAGCCCGTCGGCCAGCGTCTGCAGCCAGCCGAACTTGCCGCCCACGCGCGTGGGGCCGAGGCGGTCTTGAATGCGGCCGGCGACCTTGCGCTCCAGCCAGATGAATCCCAGCGCACCGACCGCCACCACATTGATCAGCAGGGCGCAATGCACCAGCGCGGCCAGCAGATAGGCCAGCCATTGAGGCACATAGTTTCCGAAGAATTCAGCCACGCTTCAGCCTGCCTGGGTCAATCGGTTTCAGAGTTTGTGAAATATGGCACAAAGTCGCGCCCAGTTAAAGCCCCTCCCCGCACCTTTTTTTGAACCA
This sequence comes from Pirellulales bacterium, assembly GCA_035533075.1. NCBI lineage: Bacteria > Pseudomonadati > Planctomycetota > Planctomycetia > Pirellulales > Pirellulales bacterium. Next base: position 4,973 of record DATLUO010000273.1, read on the forward strand.
CAAAGATCACAAAGAGCACAAAGGAGAGACGTAGAGCATCGGAGATCAGCGCACAACGCGGTTGATACCATCCTTCAAAAGGCGAACGTGGAAATTGATGATCAGGCCGAGACGAAGCTTCGTGGCCTTAAGGTACGAGATCACTTTGGCCTCGTAAAGCGGATGGATCTCGGTAACTGCTTTTAGCTCCGCAATGACCCGCTCGCCCACCAGAAGGTCGCAACGCTGACCGGGAATCAAAGTGCCCTTGTACGGAACCAGAATCTTCTTTTCGCAGACAAAGGGAATCCCGCGGAGCCTCAATTCATGGCACATCGCCCGCTTATAGATAAACTCGATAAAGCCCGGCCCAAGTGCCCGATGCACTTCAATTGCCGCACCAATAATCTCCTTGGCAAGCGCTTCGTCGGCAGCAGGAATTGGCTCGTATTCCACGTCGCTCTTCCCCTTTTATAGCAGCGGCGACTCCTTTCCCCTGATCTTTTCGTCCTTTGTGCTCTTTGTGCCCTTTGTGGTTCAAACTCCGTGGTCTTAGCGATCGATCTCGCCCATCACGATGTCCAGCGAGCCGACGACGGCCGGCACGTCGGCCAGCAGGCAGCCGCGGCAAAGCTCGTGCGTCACGGAGAGGTTCGAGAAACAACTGCTCCGCGCACGGGCACGCCACGGAATCGACGTGCCGTCGCTGACAATGTAAAAACCCATTTGCCCGCGAGGACACTCGGTTTCCAGGTAGGCTTCGCCCTTGGGCAGCTTTTCCATCAGCTTCGCCGGTTCGCCGATCGTGCCCTTGCTGGTGCTGTAGCGGTCGATGGCCTGGCGCACCAGGTCGATCGACTGCATGACCTCCAGCATTCGCACGTAAAATCGGTGCCAACAATCGCCCAACACGACCGCCTCGGGCACGGGCGGATATTCGCGGTCGCGAGGATAGTGCCCGTCCTTCTGCACGATGACCTCGAAGGCGTAGCCGTCGTACATTTCGGTGTAGCGTTCTTCGCCGTCGCGACGCAGATCCTGATCGACGCCGCTGCCCCGTAACACCGGGCCGGTGCATCCGTAGTCGATGGCCATCTCCGCCGACATGACGCCGATCGCCGCCGTGCGCCGGATAAAAATGGCATTGCTCGTCAACAGCGTGTGGCACTCGTCGATCACGGGCAGAAGCTGATCGAGAAACTGCTCGCATTGCTTCAGCCAGCCGGGCGGCAGATCGTGCGTGGCGCCACCCACGGTCAGATAGCTGTAAGTCAGCCGCGCCCCGCAGGCCATCTCGAACAGGTCGAGAATCTTTTCACGTTCGCGGAAGGCGTACAAGAAGGGGCTGAAGGTGCCCAGGTCGAGGCCGTAGGCGCCCATGCCCACCAGGTGGCTGGCGATGCGGCCCATCTCGGCAATGATCACCCGCAGGTGCCTGGCCTTTTCGGTCAGCTCCAGCTTCATCAGCTTCTCGACCGCCAGCGCCCAGCCGAGATTCATGTTCATCGCGGCCAGGTAGTCCATGCGGTCGGTGTAGGGAATCCACTGCCGCGGCGTGAGGTTCTCGCCGATCTTTTCCGCACAGCGGTGCAGATAGCCGATGTGCGGCGTCACTTCGGAGACGATCTCGCCGTCGGTCCGCAGCACAAGCCGGAGCACGCCGTGCGTGCTGGGATGCTGCGGCCCCATGTTGACCAGCATTTCGTCGGTGCGAACGTCGAATTCAACGATGCGAGGATCGTCGAGGTGTGTCGCCATACGTGCTTACCTTGCTCGGATTCCGTGGTATTCCAGCGGCATTTCGTAGTCTTTGCGGAGCGGATGGCCAACCCAGTCTTCCGGGCAGAGAATCCGCCGCAGGTTCGGGTGCCCGGTGAAATAGACGCCCGACAGATCGTACACTTCACGCTCGTGCCAGTCGGCGGTGCTCCAGATGCCGCTGACGCTGTGTACTTCGGGCAATTCGCCCGGCATGTCGTCCTTCCAGCGGGGAAGGATGACCTTGAGCACCAGGCTGACCTTGTTCGGCACGCTCCAGAGGTGATAAACCACCTCAGTATGCGGCTGCCAGCCGGTCTTGGCGGCCTTCTTGGGATCGGCCTCGAAGTAATCGACGCCGCTGATGCAGTTCAAAAAGTTGAACCGCAGATCGCGCTCGTCGCGCAGGTAGCGGCAGAGGTCGAGAAGCCCGTCGGGCGAGACCTCGATCCAGGGATCGAGGGCTTCGAGGTTCGCTCCGGTGATCTTGTCGCCGAATCTCTTTTTCAGCCGGTCGAGAAAGTCCTGGCCTGGCATGGTCTATTTTGGATTTTGGATTTTGGATTGATAAGGCGTAGGGTGGGACCAGCGAGCTTGCGAGCGCCGGCCCACCGCTTAAGTCGTCGATCTGCGGTTCGAATTCTGTTGTTTGTCTGCATCTCCAACGGTGGGCCGGCGCTCGCAAGCTCACTGGTCCCACCTTACGCGTGCGGCATTGACTCAACCCACCAGGGCCGGCTCTTCCTCGATAACGTCCCGCGACGGGGGGCGCACTGCCGCTCGCTGCCGGCTGACCGCGCGCACCCAGTCGAGATCGCCGCGCCGCCACACATAGGCGAAGCCGACCATCAACACGCCGAAAAAGACCAGGATATCGAGGATTGAGACCCACGCCAGCGCGCGGGCCGAGTCGGCGATTTGCGCGCTTGTGGCACCCACGGTTTCGGGTGTTGCGTGGGGTACGCCCAATTCGGCATAGACGTTCGCCGCGGCGGGAGTGAGCTGGCCCGTTTGCCGGTCGATGGTCTCCAGGCGAGAGTCCATCAGGTGCGTGGCTTTGCCAAACACGGTGGCCCAGGGAAAGAAGAAGGCGATTTCGACATCGAAGATGATGAACAGCAGGGCGATCACATAAAATCGCAAGTCGAACTGCACGAAGCTCGAACCGATGGTCGGCTCGCCGCACTCGTAGACCGCGAGCTTTTCCGCGTTCGGCTCGGCAGGCCGCAAGAACTTGCCGACCAGCAAGTTGGCAAACAAGAACGCGGCGCCCAGTCCGGTGAACAGCGCCAAATAGGCAACGACGACAGTGGCAGACATGGTAGCTAACCGGCGGCAACAGGCATGAAAGGCGTCATTCTAGGCGAACCGACGCTGATTGCAACCCATCGCGTCGAATGGCGTGAAGGATGCGGGCAAAAGGGTTCAGGGTTCAGGGTTCAGGGTTCAGGGTTCAGGGTTCAGGGTTCAGGGTTCAGGGTTCAGGGTTCAGGGTTCGGGACGGCCGTAAGGTGGGGCCAGCGAGCTTGCGAGCGCTGGCCCACCGTTG
>DATLUO010000274.1 GCA_035533075.1 Pirellulales bacterium
GGGTGGAAAAAGCGAGCTTGCGAGCGCCGGCCCACCATAAAAACGACGTCGCTATCGGTGGGCCGGCGCTCGCAAGCTCGCTTTTTCCACCCTACGTCCACCCGCCTAGCCAGGCTGCTCGCCTGCGATCAACTCCGCCACGCGGACGCAAAAATTATCGTTCAACACCAACACCTCGCCTTTGGCGATCAACCGGCCGTTGACAAACACATCGACCGGATCGCCCGCCAATTTATCGAGCGCCACGACCGACCCCTTGCGAAGCTTGAGAACGTCTTCCAGGTAGAGTTGGGTGCGGCCGAATTCGATCCGCACGTCGAGCTCCACGTCGCGAATCAACTCCAACGTGGCGCGTTCGGTGTTGGGCGCGGCACCCGAAAGCTCCTCCAACTGGAACGACTTCGCCGAGGCCGCCAGCGATTCATGCGGCTTGTCGATCGAGGCGATCGCGTCCTGGGCCTGTTTCAGCAACAGCTCGATGTCGGCCGACGCAATCGCTTCGTCGCGCGGCGCGGCCGCTTCCGGCCGGCGCGGAGGCGCGGCGGTGGCCGCCTCCGTCGGTCGGCCAGTGGCAGGTGTTTCATGGCTGCCGCCGGCGGCGGCCGGCACTCCGGACACCGCCTCGCCGGCTTGCTGGAGCAGTCGTTCGATTTCGTCGTTGTTGACCGGCGGCGGTTGATCCGTCATCGCACCTACTGCTCGACTGCCAAAAAATCGCTGAAAACGATGCCTTGCAGGACCGGCTTGCCCAAAGTGCGGTTAGTTTTCTCCAAAATCTGCCTTTTGATCAAGCCCAACCCTGGATCGGTCAAATCGGCGATCTCGGCGCTGCGGATCGTCGTCAACACCTGGTCGCGAATGCGGTGCTTGTTGGCCTCGTAACTGCCGGCGAAGTACTCTTCTTCCTCGCCGGCAATCGTTCCATAAAGGTGGAAGTTGACCAGCAGCGTCGTGTTCGACGCCGGCTGGAACGCGGTCAGGCTGTATTCGCCCATATCAATCTCACGTTCTCCCCCGGCCTCGCTTGATTCGCCGTGTTCGCCCACCTTGCCATGTTCGCCGGCAGGTTTTTCGGTGTGCCCCGTTTCGTGCTTGGCCGGCTTGGCGGCAGGGGCGGCGGGCTCCGGGTGCATCGTTTTGTCGGTGGCCATCGTCACATAAACGAAGGCAAACAGGCACTCCGCGCCGATGACCGCCAGGATCAGCCCCAACACCACGACTTTCCAGAACCAGCCCGATTTCTTGCCGCTCGGCGCCGCATCGGCGGGCGTCGCGGACGAAGCTGTCGCGGTTGCACTCATAACGCTTTCTCCTGCTCGTACTCTTGTTCCAGCGTTTCACGCCGATCTCGGAACTCGTTCAGCATGTAAATTTCAACCCAGGATTCGCTGACCAACAGCAGCGGCCGGCTGGCCGCCTGCGACGAAGTCTGCGATGCCACTCCCAAACGGATCCGTTCGGGGGCGATGCCGTGGGCCACCAGGTAATCCATCGTTTCTCGGCAACGGGCATAGGCCAAATCCCAGTGATCGCGATAGGGCGAGTTCTCAGCCAGCGGGCGACGCGAAGCATGGCCGCGGACCTCGATTCGCTGCGGCTTGCCCGACAGCTCTTCGACCGCCAGATCGAGCTGCGTCTTGTTCTCTTCCGACAGGCCGGCGGCGCCCTGGGCAAAGTAAATCACGCCGCCTCGGGCGAGCGGTTGGCCGGCGGTGAGCCGCGGGACATTGTTTCTGGCCGCGGCCCCGGAGCCCGCCGGGCCGTGCCCCAACGGTCCATGTTCGCCCGGCCGCGAAGGCCGCGTGCCGCCACCCATCTCGGAAAACCTCGACTTCGCCGGCTGAAACGACGTAAAGATGTCTTTGAAGGGCCCAAGGTTCTGCCGCAGCGACCGCAGCACGGCCGCTTCTTTCACGGTGTCTTTGGCGCCGGCCATCGAGTACATCACCACAAAAAAAGCCATCAAAATGGTAATCATGTCGGCATACGACATGATCCATTCGGGCAGTCCTTCTTCGACCTGTTGCGCCGCGTTCGTCATGTTCAGGCCGCTGCCTCCAAGGCGCCGTGGCTCTCGGCGGGCAAATATGCGTTCAGTTTCTGTTCGACCACGCGCGGGCTGTCGCCGGCCTGGATGGCCAGCACTCCCCGCAGCACGATCTCTTTGGCCAACTGCTCCTGGTGGCTCAGGTAGGCCAGCTTCTCGGCGCAGGGCATGCAAATCATGTTGGCCATGGCCGCACCGTACAGCGTGCCCACCAGGGCCATGGCCATCGACGGGCCGATCGAGTCGGGGTCGTCGAGGTTGCCGAGCATGAGGATCAGGCCCAGCAACGTGGCGATCATGCCGAACGCGGGGCCGCAGCGTCCCATGATGTCGAACATGCGTTTGCCGACGTGGTGACGCGCCTCTTCAGCTTTCATTTCCGTGCGGAGGATCTCCTGGATGACTTCCGCCCGCGTGCCATCGACGGCCATTTGCACGCCGAGCGACAGCGTGTGGTTGGCGAGTTCGGGCACCTTGGCCTCCAGCGCCAGCAGCCCGTCTTTGCGTGCCAGCTCCGAGAGGGCCACGATCTGCCCGACCAGCCCGGAGAGGTCTTCGCCGCGGTTGACGGCCAATTTCAGCATCATCTTGGGCAGCGTGAGAAACTTTTTCAGCGGCACCGAAGTCAGGACCACGCACAGGCCGCCGCCCACGACCATGATGGCGGCGGGCGGGTCGATGAACTGTCCCAGCGAGACACCGCCGGCGTTGCCGTGGCTGCCGGCCAGCAACAGGGCCACGAGCATCAGCGTGAAGCCGCCGCCGATGCCACCGAGGGTCGCGATGTCCATGGTTGGCGTTCTTCTGCTTTCGGGAAAAGTTGTTTCGACCGCTGATAATCGATGGCCCGGCGCAGCACCTCGTCCATCGTTTCGCGGACCACCAGCCGTTCGCCGTTAGTCAACGAGACGATGGTGTCGGGCCGCCGCTCGACGTACTTGATCAGCTCGGCGTTGAGAACGAACTCGTCTCCGCCAAGCTGGGTCAATTTGATCATGGAATCTGCCAGGCGCCGGCGAAGTCGCGTTCGGGAACCGCCCTGGAGAAACATAGGATACGAATGGGGCGGCGGCGACCGGCAAGGGAACCGTTGCGGACGGATTTGCCGAAAGTGCGGAACGTGCCGTTGACGCGGTTGCGGAAGGTTGCAGCCCCAAGCCGTGACCGGTATTCTGAAGTTATGGCTGAAAATGCAGCAGTCGCCGAACCGGTCCAGGAAGACGCACCGGAATCCGCCAAGCGGAAGCCGAAAAAGCTGCCGCCCTACGCGGTGGTGGTGCTGAACGACGAAGACCACACGTTTGCCTACGTGATCGAAACGTTCATGAAGGTGTTCGGCTACGATCAGACCAAGTCGTTTCAACTCGCTCAGGAGATCCATCAGAGCGGTCGCGGCATCGTCTGGACCGGCCCCAAGGAAGTCGCGGAACTGAAGCGCGACCAAATCCGCTCGGCCGGCCCCGACCTGTTCGCCAGCAAGAAGGTGACGTCTCCGTTGGGGGTCGTGCTGGAGCCGCTGCCCGGCTAGCCCTGCATGTCGGGCGTTTCGTGCTTCGACTGCCAAATCGCCCAAGCCAGGCCCACCGCCGACACGACGATCGAGCCCCAGAACAGCGCGTCGTGCGGTTTCACGCCGTCGGGAAGATACGTTTGTTGCCAGGCGACGCCCATGCGGTCGATCAACTCTTTGTCGTAAGGCAAGATCAAGCCGATGATCAGCAGACTGACCATGTTCATGACTTTGATGAGCGGGTTGATCGCCGGCCCGGCGGTGTCTTTGAGCGGATCGCCGACGGTGTCGCCGGTGATGGCCGCCTTGTGCTTCTCGCTGCCCTTGCCGGTGTTGGCTTCGGCGTTCCTCGGCTCGTCTTCGATGGTCTTCTTGGCGTTGTCCCAGGCGCCGCCGGCGTTCGCCATGAAGACGGCCAACAACTGTCCCGTGACGATCATGCCGGCCAGGAAACCGGCCAGGGCAATGGTGCCCAGACCGAAGCCGACGAGCGTGGGCACCAAGATGGCGAGCAGGGCCGGCCCCACCAGTTCCTTCTGGGCGGCCATCGTGCAGATATCGACCACGCGGCCGTAGTCGGGCTTCTTGGTCCCTTCCCAGATTTCCTTGTCGCGGAACTGGATGCGGCACTCCTTGACGATCAGATAGGCGGCGCGGCCGACCGCCCGAATGGTCATCGAGCTGAACAGAAACGGCACAGCCCCGCCGAGCAGCATGCCGATGAACAGGTGCGGATTGGAGACCGTCAGCAGCGCCGCCACCTTGGCGTAGACGTCTTCGGTGATGGTGGCCGACTCGCCTTGTCCGCCCGATCCGACCGACACGATGAAGCTGTTGAACAGCGAGACCGCGGCGATCACGGCCGAGCCGATGGCGATGCCCTTGGTGATGGCCTTGGTGGTGTTGCCGACGGCGTCGAGATCGGCCAGGATTTGCCGCGATTCTTTGTAGGCTTTTTCGCCCATCGCCTGGGCGTCGTATCCCATTTCGCCGATGCCGTTGGCGTTGTCGGCCACGGGACCGAACACGTCCATCGAGATGGTGTTGCCGGTGAGCGTGAGCATGCCGATGCCGCACATGGCCACGCCGAAGGCCACGAACGTGGCGTTGGTGCCGGAGTAGATCAAGACGCTTGCCAGGATGGCGCCGGCGATGATGAACACGGCGGCCACGGTGCTCTCATAGCCGACGGCGAAGCCTTGAATGATGTTGGTGGCGTGCCCGGTCGTGCAGGCTTTGGCCAGGCTCTTCACCGGCGAGTATTCGGTGCCGGTGTAGTATTCGGTGCATTTGTTGAGAAACACGGCCAGAATAATGCCCACCAGGCAGGTCCACGCCGGCCGCATGTCGAGCCCCGCGACGTTGAACGTCGCCCAGACGGGCAGGCCGGCGGTGACGTTTTCGGGCGTATGACCCGGAAAGCCGGCGATGGCCTGCGGGTATTGATCGAGATACTCCTGATTGAAATTGAGGTATGCCCAACCCAGCACGATGAACCCCAGCACGCTGATCAGCGAGCCGATGACGAAGCCGCGGTTGACGCTTTTCATCGCCTGGGCGGCCGTGCCTTTGTCGCCCGCCCGCACGCTGTAGGTGCTGATGATGCTGGCGATGACGCCGATGGCCCGCACGAGCAACGGAAAGATGACGCCCTTGTGCCCGAAGCTGGCGATGCCCAGGATCATAGCGGCGACGATGGTGACTTCGTAGCTTTCGAAGATGTCGGCGGCCATGCCGGCGCAGTCGCCGACGTTGTCGCCCACGTTGTCGGCGATCGTGGCGGCGTTGCGGGGATCATCTTCAGGGATGCCGGCTTCGAGCTTGCCCACCAGGTCGGCGCCCACGTCGGCGCCCTTGGTGTAGATGCCGCCGCCGACGCGCATGAAGAGGGCCAAGAGCGTCCCGCCGAACCCGAATCCGAGCAGCGCTTCGTAGGCGTGTTCGCCGTAGATCAAGAAGATGATCGAGCCGCCCAGCAGTCCCAGGCCGTCGGTGAGCATGCCGGTGATGGTGCCGGTGCGGTAGCCAAGTTGCAATGCCCGTCCAAAACTCTCCTGGGCCGCGGTGGCCACGCGCAGGTTGCCGATGGTTGCCAGCCGCATGCCGACGAAGCCGACGGTGGCGGAAAAGATGGAACCCACGAGGAACGCGATGGCACGCCCAATGGCGATTTCAGCCGGCGTCTTGGACTTCACGGCGGCGAAGTAGAGCACGAACGTGATCACGCCGATCAACAGGCCGACGACGCGAAACTGGCGATAGAGATAGGCGTCGGCGCCTTCGCGCACGGCACGGGCGATCTCCTGCATCCGCGCGGTGCCTTGCGGAGCGTTCTTGACCTGCCCGACGAGCATCAAGGCGTAGAGCAGCCCGGCGATCGCCACTCCGACGTTGGCGAGCAAGGCGATCTTTTCATAAGTCGCGTACTTGGGGCTTTTGAGCGGCGCCCAGAGTTCGATGGCTTCGTGTTCGACGGCTCCCATCGCCGTCATGGCCTGATAGCCGCCGACTTGCAGCCAGCCCGCTCCGGCCAGGCAGCTCAGTGCCAGCAGGGTCAACAACACGACAGACGCGGGTTGCGTTCGGAACCGATTCATGGGTCATACCGCCTGGTAGGGACTTGCCGGGACGCTTTGCTGTGGCACCGTTCGCCGCAAGCAAGAATGTCCAAAAATAGCCGATTGCGGCCACCGACACCAGCCGTCGCGCCGTCGGATGGTGTCGCAAAGTTGAGTTGGTCGGGGTGAATAGACACCAACCCGAAGCGTAAGCGAGGCAAAATCGGGTATTTCCTCGCTTACGCTTCGGGTTGGTGTGGGGGACCAACTCAACTTTGCGACACCACCCTGGGCTGCGCAAAAACTCGCGGCCGACGAGCGTGTACTGATGCCAGTTTTGTTCCGACCGGATGCCGCCCGCTTGCCGGGCGGAGGTGTACGTTCTCACCCGAGCGCAGGCGACACGTTTGTCGCGTCCAACGAGGTGCGCGGCCAATCCTCTGTAAATCAAAAGGTGGCGAGCTTCGCCATTTTGGGCGACGACCGGCCAGAGTGGCGGCCCGACCGGTTCGGCTATGAGAGGCTGTCCGAAAACTCCCGTGGGGCGGCCATCCCAGGCCGTCGCTCACGTCAGACGGCCTGGGAAGGCCGCCCCACGACCTGCCAACGTCGCCTACGCCCAGTTTTCGGACAGCCTCTGAGTTGTGCGGCACGGGCTCAGCCTTGGTCAGGTCCCAGGCGGTGGGGCGCAGCGGAACCCGGGCCAACTCCGCGCCGTAGCCGAATCCCTCACCACGTTTGCTTGGTGCGCGTTCCCGCGTGGAGCGATGGCTATGTTGCTTTGACCGTCATGGCAACGGCAGGCAAGCCAGCGCCCGATCAAAACGATGAAGCCGGACTTGCAACAAGCCGTGCCACGATCGATATATATCGCTTGGGGAGGTAGCGATGGAAGATCCGAGTTTGGAAGTAAGCCGAAAAAACCGTCTTGGTCGTGCTGTTTGTGCCGAGTGTTGAGCGCGATGCGACCACGGCGATCAATCAGGAGTAATGGGTCGATGCGGCGCTCGAAACTTTCGGCCTTTTATTTGGCGGGGCGACTGCGTTTCCGCGGGCCAAGGGAGTTTGGCGCGACGATGAGATGGGCGGCGTGCTCGTCCGGGATCAACCCGTCGTAATTCACTGCTACACGACCCCCGCAGACATCGCCGATGCGATTGTCTCAGCCGACTTGGGAGTTTCTGCCGGCGACTTGGGCGCGAGGCCCGGCAAGGCGAAGTTGGGCTCGTGATCGGCGACGAGTACCTGGCATTTCGCGATTTCGCGAAGGAGTAGTTATGGGCACAAGCTTGGACATGGAGCGGATTGCAAAAGAGTTGGGAGCGGAGCGGTGCG
>DATLUO010000275.1 GCA_035533075.1 Pirellulales bacterium
GCTGGTCCCACCCGACGATGCTTTTTGTACCATCCCTCAATTGAGGACTGACGGAGCGCTAGCCGTCCTGTGCCGTGAAGACCGCATCGTCAACATCCTGGCCGAAGCCGCGGCTATGCACCCAGGTGTCCCAGCCCAGGCGCACGCCGTCGCCGGAGCACGACAAGACGCAGCCAGGCACCTCGGCGGCGAGCAAGACGAGCTGCACGTCAAAGTCGAATTGCTGTCCGGCGTAGAGCCGCGTCAGGTGCTCCAGCGGCCGATAGGCGGTGCCGCTGGGCAGGAAGTCCTGGAATTGGCGGTAGGTCAAGGGGCCGGCCCGCACGCGGAACTTGCACTGGGCGTCCCACACGCGCTCGCCCACCACGGTGTTGAAGCCAAGCTGCATGTTGCCGTCGGCGCCGTCGGCGGTGAAACAAGACTGGTTCTCCGCCGCCAGTTTCAACCATTGACCGCGGAACTGCTCGACGACGACGCGCACCTCGAAGTAATCGCAGAGCATCGTTTCCAGGCCGATGGCCGAGCGGTGGCGCTGCGCCAGCAGGCCGGCGTAAAACCGCAGCGTCTCGTCGGCGTGGGCCCGCCGCGGCCGCAGCTCGTGCCGTACCTCGGCGGAGTAACGCAGTGCCGGCGACCCTAAACCGCCGACATCGAGCAGACATTGCGAGAACCGGTCGATCCGCTCGCGCCGAACGGTAACGAACTCGCGCAGCGCCTCCGGACCTCGCCGGCGGTCCTGCCGCAGGGCGATTTCGGCCCGCTCGTAGCCCAGCAGTACGCGGTATTTTTCCCACGACCGATAAAACAGCGAGATCAGGCGGTGATTGAACAGATCGAGAAAGTCGCGGAGCGTAAAATCTTTCCGCCGTGCGCGCTCGAGCACCATTTCGGTGTAGTATCGGGGCAACGCGCCCGAAGGGCCGATCAGCCCCATGAAGGGCACCCACACGTGCGGCGGGCCGCCGGGCGATTTGGCCGGCTTGACGTCGTAAATCTCGCTGGGCGGAAAAGCCAGCGACACATAGGAGTGAAAACGCGCGATCTCTTCGTCGGGCCACTCGCCGCCCACCGGACGGCGCGCAGGCTGCAAGCGGCCGAGCACGCGCACCGCCTGAAAAAACTCGAAGCGGTAGCCTTCGTCGTAAAGCTGCTGCTCTAAAGGAGGATCTGGTCCCCAGCCCGAAACGGCCATTGCTTCAAGTGCTTCTCGCGTTGTTTTGTGCGCGCCACCAAACGCGTCACGGAATTGATCGACGCATACAAACTGACGAACCGCTCGATGATCGAGGCAAACAGAAACACGCCGCTGCCGGCGTATTTCTCTTCGTCGAACTCGACGGTGATTTCGACGCCCCGGCAAAATCCCTGACCCAGACCGTCGGAAATCGGCGCCACCTTCCGCCGGCTGCTGACGCGGGTGATGCCGTCGATGTGTTGTCGCGAGACGGCCGTCGCGGCGTAGTCGTACACTTTCAGCACTTCGCGCAGGGCCGCCGCCCCGTCTTCGGCGTCGGTGATCGAAAGATGATTCAGCGCCAGGTGTGAGAGCAACCGCCAGCGATATTCGTCGGGCGGCAAGCGCGCGGGGGCGGTCGGCGTGACGATCGGCATGATCCGCCGGCAGGGCGCGGCGGCCTCGAGTTGAAAGCCCCAATCTTCGCCCCCCGCCGTGCGCAGGTCCCTGGGCAAATCGCGGTTGGTGCAGGTGGTGCGCAGCATGAGCACCTCGGCCGGCGGCAGACGCGGCTCGAAGGCCAGGTCGACCAGTGACAGGAAGACCTCCGTGCCGCGATCGTTCTGCCGCATCGAGGGGCGGCGGATCATGTGCCAGAAGGCCTGCTGCCGGTCGGCGTCGGCCGCGTGCTTGAAGGCGTAAATCGGCCGGTAGTCGATCGTCTCGTGCGTGTCCAGGTTGGTGCTCTCGACGGCGTCGATGGAATAGACTTCCATCGCCGAGTGCATCCGCACGTCGGGCAGCACATGGTACTCGGTCTTGGTGTGCGTGATGCGAATCGGGTCGGCTTCCTGCTCGAACAGGTTCGCAATCGGCGTACACCCCAGCCGAAACGTCTCAGCCGTCACTTGCGACTCGAGGTTGGGAACAGCCCAATCGAAGAACAATAGGATCTCCAACCGGTTGGACAGCCGCTTGCGATCGAGCGGCGGCCACTCGACATCGAAGAACAGAAACTTCTGAGGAAAGGCGAAATACTCGGTCAGCAGCCGGTAACCCAGGAACGACCGCTGGGGATAGGGCAGCAGCCCCTCGTCGCGCTCGAAGCCGACGGGCTTCAACGAGCCAGGCGCCAGCAGGGCGAACGGGCCGTCGTTCGAAGGTCCGCCGCGCACCATGCCCTGCACCGTATGATTGAACAGCGACTCATACAAGGGGTGAACGACCGCGTCGGGGCCGCTGAGAAAAAACCGCAATCGCCGCAGGTCGAGCTCGGCAAACGAGGCGCCGCCGGCCGCAGCCAGCTCCAACCGCAACATGGCCCGGGCCTGCTGCGCCCGCGGCGGCGGCACGACGTCTTTGCCGAAAGGCGAGGTCTGGTAGCGGGCTTGCACCAGCTCGATGGGCCACAACGTGACGGGATAGGCCGTGCGGAACCGGCAAGGAGTGCCGCGCACCTCGCGCGAATAGAGGCGGCTGTGACGCTCGACGGTGTGACCTTGCGGCCGGTTCGCCCGGCTCGGATCGACCTCGAACTCGACCACGCTCATCGACGGTATCGGCGCCAGGTAGTGCGGATAGAGCGTGCCCAGCAAGGCCTCGGTGAGCTCGGGAAACTCGTCGTGCAGCTTGAGTTGGACGCGGGCTGTCAAAAAGGCGAAGGCCTCGATGATTCGCTCGACGTGCGGATCGGCCGACTTGCCGGTCTCGCGGTCGAGCAACAGCCGGTCGGCGATCTTGGGCCGTTCGCGGGCGAAATCGGCCCCAAGCTGCCGGATGTACGACAACTCGCTTTCGTAGTAAGTTTCCAGCGGGTTGCGGGTCATACAAGCTCGAAGTGATGGCTTGAGTCTATGATAACCTCTGACGGGGTCATCGGCCAAAGCCGTCGCGAAGGGACATGCCCCATACGCAGTTCCTGGGGACAAAATAGCCCGCCTCTTTGAGAAGGAGCACGTATTGCTGAAACTCGGGCAAGTTCTCCAACGTCGCCACGTTCGAATATTGCGAGGTGGGCGACGAGGCCCAAAGAAGCGCGTCCGGCTGAAACACCGTCAGCGGAAAGCACTCCCCGCGCGCCATTTCCGCCCCGCTGACCGCGCCGAATGCATGATTGCGGTGCGATTCCGCATTATGGTGTACACGGCGAAACGCTCCACCGCCATTGGGCATGGTCGCGTTCAGGGCATTGATACAGCGCAAGATTCTGGGCGTCAGGTTGCCCATGTCGGCATGCTCGTCTACGGCACCCATTTGAAGGCGCCAGTGCTGTTCCGACCTAGGCTGCTTCAGGTAGTCCGGAGTCATCCGTCCGGTGTTCAGGCGCATGTCGAGCACTTGATCCAGATTGCTGCCCGCGGCGAACGTCTGGCCGGGCTGTACTTTCGTGCCGATGACCAGGCCCGGCTTCGAAATCTCTTTGATCGACCGGCTGTGCAGATTGCCCCATTTGGGACAGACGGCCATGAGATCATAGTCGCCCGTCATGGGCTTGTTGTCCGCGCCCTTTTCCGACGAGGTCATTACTTCCAGCGGCGTAGCTTTCTCGAAGACGAGCCTCTTCGGGTCGCTGGGCGCGTTTTCGGGATAGACAAAAACATCGTAAGCTGCGCCTCCCGACCAAACCGCCCGGAAAGCAAACCGCTTCTGGTCGCCGCTCCGCACGGCAAACAAGAAGTAGTCCTTGCTGTCGGGCACGGGTGCCATCTGCAGCACCGCGGACCGTGGCGGATCCTCTTCCTGTTGGTCCCGCTGCAACTGCAGCTCTTCGAGAGTCAGGGCCAGTTGCCGCTTGCCCGCGAAGTGGTGATTCAGGCCGTCGTCGTTGGCCTCGGTTCCCTTCTTGGCCTTGCCGGGGTCGTGGCCCACTTTGCTGTAGATGCCCTGGTAGGGCACAAAACCGGCCTGCGGGCCCCAATCGGAGCTCTTTCCCTTGACGTGAAAGTTTTTCGAGGGACACCCTCTTTCAATCCACCGCCTAGACCACGGACCGGTGGAACGAAAGATGATGACCTCGTCAAGCTGCGTCGCAACCTGCGCGGCCGCGACCATGTCGGCTTTGGTCATGCCGTTCTCTTTATCGGCGAATGATGCGTCGAGTCCATGTTTCATGTGTCTGTCCTCGTGCTTGTCGTTTCACCCCTCCGCGTGCAGTATAACATCCAAACGGTTGCCGTTCAGCCGGTCCCCTGCACTTTGTAGACGCCCGACGAGGGTTCGACGACGGTGTCGAACAAAACCGGGACGGGCTCGGGGTCCATCGCCAACCAGGCCTCGACCGTGAGCCGCAAGGTGCGATCGAACTGGCCTTCGGGTTTCCGCAGCGAAACGCGCACGTCGACCAGCCGCGGCTCGAAGCGGCGGACGGCTTCTTCCACCGCGAAGCGCAGCGTTTCTCGCGCGTCGGCGCTGGTGGCAAGGAAGGACGTCAGATCGGGCAAGCCGTAGGTGAGCACCGACTGAGCGATTTCGGCCTCCGGCGCGTCTCGCGCCAGGTCGGGCGAAGTCTGCCGCGTGTTCAACAGCGCTTCCAGATCGCGCATTACCGACTGCTTCAGTTCGTTGACGTCTTGCGTCCAGCTCCAAGGCGCCTCGGTCGACACATCGGGTTCGTCGTCCAACAGGCGATCGACGACGGACGGGAGCAGCGGTTCATCAGGCATGGTGGGAGTATCAACTTCGTTGTTTCAGCCGTCCAACAGCCCGGATGCGGCGAAACGCTTGAGCGTCTCGCCGATCAGGGCCGGTAAGGCGATCGCTGCCGAGGTAACACCGTCGTCGGCCGCCGTCAAAGCAAGTTCGCCGGATTCGACCAGTTTCGACACGGTTTGCAGCAGGTCCGCGTGAGTATGGCAGCCGTCCAGCCGAAGGAGAACTTGACGTTCGACCTCGCCCAGCTCCACCTGCCCATGACGTCGGTTGGTTACGATGCGGCCCGCTTCGGCTTCCAGGCGTGCCAGCCGACTGGCACGGGGTTTTTCGGCAACTTCGGCGATGCTCGGCCAGCGGTGTACGTGCAGCTCGACCAGCCCTTTGAGAGCGCATTCCAGCAACGGCTGCTTCAGGAGCGTGGGGTCGGCGGACGGATCGAGCCCGGCCAGCGGCGAATCGCCCAGTTCGCGGCGCGCTTCGCGGCAGACCTCTTGGAACGAGAGCAGCCGCGGCCCGCTGTTGAAGAGTCCGATGAACGCCGCCCTGAGCCAGGGGTCGTTGATCGAGAAGGAAATGCCGTCCTGGGTCCGAAACTGCTCCGGCGACGCCGAGGCGGTGCCCGCCTCCCGCGGTATCGGCGCCGCGCGGGCTGCAAACAACAGCCGCTCGATCGACTCTGGCCGAGGAGGCCGGTTCAGACGCACGGCTTCGTGGCACAGCAGACTGCGGCGAAAGGTCCGCTCACAGAGAAAGTCGAGGTATTGTTCGAAACGCACCGCATCGTCGCGGTAGGCGCCAAGCTTCCGTCGCACTTCTTCCGACGGTGTCGCCGCGCTGTCGGTCAGCGTGGCTTCGCTGAGGTACTGCAGACGATGCCCGACCAGACGGCCCGCGAACTCGTGGAAGTAAAAAGGTTCGTTCACCTCTCCCAACTGATCGTGCCGTAAATAGGCGTCGGAGTGTTTCCGCCAGTGGTCCCGCTCCTCTTGGAGCACGGACGCATAGACCGATTTCGGAGAGGTGCAGTTCTCTACAAGAAAATCGAGGAATTGACGTGCCTGACGGACGCGCTCGCCGGCGGGCGCGGCGGAGTCGATATGGTAGAGAACCATGTCTCGCACCATGCCGCGCGTCCGCCAGCCAGGATAGACGTTGTAGCTCACGTAAGCCACGCCCTGCGGCGCGAGATGCTCCGAGCAGATCGAGAGGATCTTTTCTTGCACCGGGCGGGGGACCCACGAAAACACGCCGTGGCAGAGGATGTAGTCGAATTCGCCGAACGAGCGGTCGACGTCCATCAGGTCCATCACCCGCAAGTCGATGTTTTTCAGCGCGAGCTGCTCGACGCGCCTCGCGCCCTCTGAGACCTGCCGCGGCGACAGGTCGAGACCGAGGAACCGGCCCTCCGGCAGGCCGAGCGCCATGGGAATCAAATTACCGCCTTCCGCGCAGCCGATCTCCAAGACTCGGCACCGTTCGACGGCCGGCGGCGTCATGCCATGCAGCGTCGCGATGGTGGCCAGCGCATCGGGGTGCGTGAAGACAAAGGCGCGGCTTTCGTAAGGCACTTCGTCGTAGGCTTCCGCGGTTTGCGCCGCGTTCGTGGCGGATGGCCTTCCCAGGCCGTCCCGTTTCGTATCGCCGGAGGGCCTAGGAAGGCCATCCTCCGGCGCCGCGGCCGGTTGTGGTTCAGTGGTCGGCAGTTCGCGGCCGGAGAGTTGTTGGAACAGATCGCTCATCAGCTCCGGGCCTGTACGGCCCGGCGCTGCTTCCGGATGGCTCTCGGCCCACCTCGGCGCCAATGCCAGCGGCACCCACGACAAGGGCCCCTTCGCGTCGCCGCGCTCCAGCGCCAACAAGGCGTTCGACACCAGAGCGGGCAGCGGAACCTTGTCGATCGTCTCGGCGGTCGGCTGCCGGCAATTCTCGGCCGGCGAGGTGACCAGGTATTCTCGGCAAGCCAACGGGCGATAGGGGTGGATGGAGCAGGACTCGTCTTCAAGAAAGGGGCAGGCAATGCCGAGCCGGAAGTACTCCATGCCGATGGAACGCGCGGAGTCGCCTGGGGCCGACATCGCCCCGGCGAGTCGCTCGAGCAAGCCTGCCGCCGCCAGGCGTTCCTCGGCCGCCTGAAAGCGATGGCGGATTTCGCCGCGCCGCGGTTCGGCAAGCCCCTCCACCAAGTCGGCAAGGTGATGAGCCTCCGACCGCGAAACGGGCACGAGTTGGCGGCAACAGGCGCCGCAGCCGGCCCGGCACGAAATCGTCTTTCCCTGTTGAGCCACCTGGCCGCGGGCGGCCTCGACTACCTCGTTGGTGAACCACTGTAAGATCGGCAACAGGTGCCGCGGCGTGGTCGGCCCGGCGGGCACCTCAAGCTGCTTCTCGATCGGCCGCCCGGCAATCGACATCTTCAGCGCGGCGGTAACGGTTGCAGACACGTCGTTGGCCATTCCGGACATTAGGGATAATGCCCGCCAATCTTGAGTACTTGAACCATCTCGCCGATGATCTTGAAGACGACGCGATGCTCTTGGCTGAGACGAATGGTGTAGCTGGCCTGTTGGTCGTTCACGGTCCAGGGCATTGCTTCTCCTCAGCTTGACATCGTAGGGGTCAGTGCGGCCGGCTATGCACGTGCCGCACGTCGAGCAGTCCGACGGCGTCGTCGCCCGCCAGCAGCGTGTGCAGCCCCACTCCGACGGTCGGTCCGTCGTCGGTTTGCTTCCAATCGGTTATGCGGCCCAGCTTCACGCGGTCGTCGGTGTGCTCGTGCGAGCCGCAGTAGAGCGTGGGCAGGTAGCCACGGCGCTGCGAGCCGTCGACCAAAACAATCCGCGCCGGCAGCCAAAGCAGGTCGCGCGGCCGCTCGGGCTGGGCGACCTCCAACTCCTTGAGCTGCTCCCAGGGCAGCCAAACGTAATCACGCAGGACGATCACCTCCAGAAAGGGCGCCAGCAGGTCGTCGCAGTCGCGGATCTCATCGCAGGCCTGGCCGTTCAGGTCGCCCTGGACCGCCGGCCGCATGGCTTCGGCGCGGCCGAGCACCTCTTGCGCCTCGCCGGGCCGGCCCTCTCGCAGTCGGTTGACCGCGTCGAGGTGCAACTGCGCGTAGGGCGGCGGGTCCAAAAGGAATTCAGGCCGCAGCCCGTCGCTGAACAGCCGCCGCCGTAACCGCTCGGCGTGCAAAATGTTCTTGTAGACCTGCACGGGCCATTCGCTGGCGGCATCCAGATGGCCGATCGCCTCAAGTTGCCGCTCGGCCCGGTCGAGATCGCCCGCGAACGAGAGCAGCTCGAACAAGAACGTTCGCCGGGTGGCATCGGTCGGCCGCGCCTTCACCTCGGCGGTGACCGCCTGAATGGCGCCGGCCAGATCACCCTGCTCGAAAAGTTGTTTGGCTTCCACAACGAGTCCTCCAAGGCTTTGTCTGGCTCGTGGCCGTCCGCTCATGCGGCAGCGCCCACGAAGAGTGCCGGAGCGCCTGTGAGGCGCTCCGGCAGGTCTTTGTGCCGCGGCGTCAAACCATCTCGCACCGAGGCCGACGACTACTCGTTCGTGACCTTGGTCAGGTCCCACTGGCCCTTGACGGCCGACGAATCGAGCGTGCCATCGGGCTTTTGGGCCTTGTAGGAGATTTCGACCTTGCCGAACGCCAGGCTGACCGACTCCGTCGGCACGTCGTCGCCACCCGATGAACCGGACCACTGGACCGATTCGACCATCACCTCCGTGAAGGTGTAGGTGAGATAGACTTCCTGTTTTCCGCCCGCCTTCCGCAGCGAAACGGTGGCCTTGCCGTAATGCTTGCCGGTGCAGCAGGCCATGAAGAGCTCCGGCGACGCTTTGTCGGTCTTCTTCATGATGTTAAACGAACTTACGCTGACTTTCCCGCCCGACATGCCGCCCGTGCTGGAGCCAACGGTGACCGGATTGGACGCTCCCCATGAGAAGCTGAAAATCTCCATCTGGTCGGCAAAGTCCTTGGCCGTCGATTCGCCCTTGAGGTCGGGGGACTCGATCTTGAGAAAAGTGTCGAACGCCATTGCAATCTCCCATAGCTAAAATGAAGGTGAACCGTCCTGGCGGCGACGATCGCCGCGGCACTCACAACCAGATTCTCGTGCGTGGGGCGGAAAAGTTGCGTGAAATCCAGCCGTCTTTTTCGCCGCCGCAGAAACCCACGGCGGTTGCACTGCCACCACCTAGGAAGCATCAACCCTTGGCCTGGGGCAATTCGGCCACCAGCCTCAACGACACGCCCAGCTCCTCCAATTGCAGGTGCGGCCGCAAATGGGCCACCGCTTCGTAGCAGCCCGGCTTCCCCTTGACCTCGCGCACCGTGATTCGCGCCTCGCGCAAGGGGTGCTTGGCCTTCATCTCCTGGCCGGCCGTTTCGGGGTTCGCCAGGCAGTAATTGCTGATCCAGCGATTCAGCCAGCGTTCGCAGTCTTCTCGTTCCATGAACGAGCCGATCTTGTCGCGGGCCATGGCCTTCAAATAATGGGCGAACCGCGACGTGCAGAGAATATACTGCAACATCGTCGACAGCCGCGCGTTGGCGTTGGCGGAGTCGCGGTCATACACCTTCGGCTTCTGGGCCGACTGAGCGCCGAAGAACGCCGCGAAATCGGTCCCCTTGCAGTGCGACAAGGGAATAAAGCCCAGGTCGGCCAGCTCCTTCTCGCGGCGGTCGGTGATGGCGATCTCGGTCGGGCATTTCAGGGCGACCGCGCCGTCATCGGTCGAGAAGGTGTGCGTGGGCAGACCCTGCACCAGCCCGCCGCCTTCCACGCCGCGGATCGCCGCCAGCCAGCCGTACTTGGCAAACGACTCGGTGATGCGCGTGCCGAAGGCATACGCCGCGTTGCCCCACAGATACTTCTTGTGGTCGCGGCCGTCGACGTCTTCCTCGAAATTGAAGGCCTCGACGGGCACGGTGCTCTGGCCGTAGGGGAGCCGCATCAGAATGTGCGGCAACGTCAGGCCGACGTAGCGCGAATCTTCCGAGTCGCGGAACGATTTCCACTTGGCATATTCGACCGTATCGAAGATTTTGGCCAGGTCGCGCGGGCCGCCCATCTCCGTATGGCTCTCCCAGCCGAACAACTCCGGACTGGCGGCCGAGATGAACGGCGCGTGGGCCGCGGCGGCCACGTTGCTGACCCGTTCCAACAGCGACATGTCTTGCGGATGGTTGCTGAACTCGTAATCGCCGATCAGCGTGCCGTAGGGCGAACCGCCGAACATGCCGTATTCCGATTCGTAGATGGCCTTGAACAGGGCGCTCTGGTCGAATTCGGAGGCTTTTTCCAGGTCTTTCAGCAGGTCTTTCTTCGAGACGTTGAGCATGCGGATCTTGAGCTGCGTACCCGTCTCGGTGTTCATCACCAGGTAATTCAGCCCCCGCCACGAGCCTTCCAGTCGCTGGAATTCTTCGTGGTGCATGATCTCATTCAATTGCGCGGAAAGCAGCCGGTCGATCTCGGCGATCCGCGCCAAGATGGTCTTTTCGGTGTCTTTCTGCACTACCATGCTCGGATCGAGCAGTTGCCCGACGAACTCCTTGAGCAGGTCTTTGGCCCGCGTCTTGGCGTCGTCGTCCCGAGCGCGGAAGCCTTGTTTGAGGATGGTATCGAGCAGATTCACTTCGGCTTCCGTGGTCGCCGCCGCTTTGGGTTGAGCTTCTTCTTGGGTACTCATAATTCACCTTTTTTCGTTCAAGACTTGGCTTCGTCGGCGGCCCCACCTTCAACACCCAGCGGCTTGGCCAGTTGGCCGCGAGCTTCCGTGTTCTTCACGACGTCGTCGAGCAATTCGACCAGCTTGTCGTTTCCTTCCATCTTGTTGAGCAGGTTTTTCAGCTTGTCGCGGGTCTCCAGCAGCTTGCGAAGCGGTTCGACCTGCTTCACCACATTCTCCGGCTCGAAGTCCTCCAGGTTTTGGAACCGCAATTCGACGTTGAGCTGCGAGCCTTCCTTGCCGCTCAGCTTGTCGTCGACCCGGAACGCCAGCCGCGGCTTGCAACCGGCCAGCACCCTGTCGAAATTGTCGCGGTCGATTTCCACGAACTTGCGCTCCTTCATGGGGGGCAAGGGCTGGTCGGGCTTCCCCGAAAAATCGCCCATCACGCCCACGACAAACGGCAGCTCCTTGAGCTGCATTGCGCCGTCGACCTCGACGTCGTAGGTGATCTGCACGCGCGGCTTGCGCACGCGGTCGAGCTTGTGTTGTGTGCTTTCTTTGGCCATGGTCTACGGTCTCCGATGGGAAGGATTGTGCGTCTGCTTCGGTCGCTGCACGCGGCGCCGGAGCGTATCTTACTGTTCCGGCGCGGTAATTCCAAGCAACTCGACCACTTGCCCCCGCGCCGAGCTATCTTTAATCATTTCCTGCAGCAAGCGGTCGAAGGGCATTTGGCCCCAGGACACCGCCCGCTCGATCAAATAAGGGACGGGACTTTGCGGCTCGGTCCGCCGCAGAAACTCGGCGATCTCCTGCAAGCGGCGAAAGGCGTCTTGGCGCGAGGCCAGCGGCCCGCCTCCGAAGGCGCGACCGTCGCCGTTCTCGGCCGCCGGAGCCGTGGCATCCGTGGCCTCTTCGCCGCCGACCGGCTCGGTTCCGATCCCCTTGCCGCGCATGATCCGCTTGACAAGATCGTGGCAGGCGGCCAGCGATTCGCGTATGGCCGTTGTTCCGGGCGCCTCGCGGCCCAGTCGCTGGTCGAGCGCCGCGTCGAGCCGCGCTACTTCGTCCCGGCAGCCTTGCAGGCCGTCGTTCAGGGCCAGGTAAAAATCTCGGGTCGCGACGGCCACGGCGTCGTCGAACTGTTTGGCCTTTCGCGCGGCCTCGGCGGCGCGCTTGGCAGCCGCGTTTTGGTCGTCGCCCGAGCCACCTTTGGCAGAGCGGGCTTCCCAGTAGTTATAGTTGTAAACCTCCCCGTCGCCACCGGCATTGGGCGCCAAAGGCACTTCACGAAACAGATTGGCCAGCCTCGCGCCGCGATCGGGCTCGGTCAGCCAAACCAGGGGGGCAATCCGCGGCTCCCAGTCGCTTTCGTCCGGCCGCGGATAGAGAGGCTCCCAAAAGCTCTCGATCAGCCCATTGACCACTTTCAAACCGTCGCGGACCCCGGCGAACCCGTGCAGATGGAGCAAGGCTTCCGTCAGCCATCCGGCGACCATCAGGTCCTTGCTGCGACCCGACAGCAGTTCGACCGACCGGTCGACCACCAGGTCCCAGTCCGGCCCGCTGGAGGTCTCGCCCTCGAAAGCGCTGCGGTCGCCCTGTTGTCGGGCGGCACGGATCTCGTCGTAGAGCGGATCCCACCGCAAATCGGCGCCGCACGGCTCGGCCTCGGAGATCGGCGCCAGCACGCGGTCAAAATCGATAAGGTCTGAAGCCATAAACGAACTATTCAGCGCCCACAAGCCCCGGCTAACCGCATCCGGAATGCACCCGCGGCACGACAGTATAAGATGTCACACGCCCAAATAAAAGCAATTCCGGTCCATTTGCGCCGATTTTAACGCCACCCACCATCCCGGCGGAAGCTAATCCGCCAATTGCAGCCGGTTGAGGGCGCGGGCCAACCGTTCCAACGTTCGGGCGTGCAGCCGACTGGCCCAGGCCTTGCTGATGCCGATGCGCTCGCCGGCCTCTTTCAGCGTCAATCCTTCGAAATAGGTCGCGCGGATCAGCGTCGCCGCGTCGGCGGGCAAGGCGTCGATCAGCTCGTGCAGCTTGCGGACGGTCTCTTGCTGAATCGCCGCGGCCGGCGGGGCCTGCACCGAGTGGTCTTCCAACGCCGCCGCCGCGTCGGATTCGTCGTCGGACGCATGGCTGCACAGGTAAGACATGGCCAACGTGCTTCCCATCCGCTTCAGCCAGCGGACATCGCCCTTCATGTCGCTCGTTTCGTTCTCGCCGCTATCGAGTTCGAGCACGCTATTAGCCGACGCCTCGTGGCGTAACCGCGCATATTCGGCCCGGCTGAACCAGGCCATTTTGGCCAGTCCGTCGAAAATGGCGCCGCGAATCCGGTAATAGGCGTAAGTCGTAAAGTTGTGTCCGCGCTCGGGATCGAAGTCCCGCGCCGCCTCGGCCAGACCGACTTGCCCGTACGAAACGAGATCGTCCAGCTCGATGCGACGCGGCACGTTGGCGTGGACTTTCCAGGCCAGCGACCGGACCAGTCCCTGGCACGACGCAATCAACTCCTGCGGTGAGCTTGCCGGCTGGTCCATCACTCCCCCTCATTGAGTCGTTGCCAGAGGGATTCCAAGCGCTGCCGCGCACGGGGATCGTCGAATAACGTCTGCGTCACGGCGTGCATCATGGCCAGCCAGGCTTCTTCGCTCTCCAGCAGCGGGCGATATTGTGGGCCGACCAGCGCACAGACCATCTCGACGCCGACCGGCTGCAAATCGAAGGCTGCCCGTGGAAACCGGGCCGCCACTTGCCGCAGCAACCGCAGATCCTCGGCATCGTCATTTGCCTCGACATCGGCGTGCAACGTCTCTTCGACGATCCGATCGAGCAGCTTGCCATCGGCCATTCGGGCGGCGAATTCGTCGACGAACTTCGGCTCCGAGGTTGGTTCATTTCTTGGCTCATGGCCGCCGCCTGCACTTGCCATCTCGCAGCACTCCTTCAGCCTCAAGGCATTCCAGCACAGTGGTGGTTGGCCCCCACGCGGTGGTTTATCTTATATAACATCGGTTTGCGGCGAAGTAAGGTGGGGCCAGCGAGCTTGCCCCACCCTACCACTTAAGCGCCCTCGGGCGATTCCGCGGCAATGCGCCGGTAGGTCCCGGCGGCCTTCTGAAAACTCTCGTGCGCGGCCTCGCGCTCGGCCGGGGCGACGTTCTTTTCGCGCGCTCGCCAAAGCTGCTCGACCAGCGCGGCGCACCATCGCGCGCTCGACCGCGAAGCTCGAACCGGCTTGTCGCCCACCAGCACCGTCACCGGGTTCGTGTGCAATTGCGGAAACTGCCGCAAGGCCACCCAACTACTCCGCTCGATCGCAGCCGTGAACTTCAACTCGTGAATCTGGTCGTCGGCCGGCACGGTCGCCCGCGCCACGGGACGGCCATTAACGATGAGTTCCACCGTTCGCTCGCGGGTGGCCGCCGCCGGCGCTGGCTTGGCCGCATGAATCGTCACGGTGTCGCCCAACCACGTCTTGCCGGCGGCGGGCATCGCCAGCCCGTAGGGCACCTCCAGCGGCGTCTCGGAAGCGAACGCCACGCGGGCGGTCACCTCGACCTTGCCCGGCCCGTCGAGCTTGATCTCATCACCCGCAACAGCCCCACTCACGGCAAACTGCACCGCATGCGCGTATCCATCGGAGACATAAGAGCGGCCCTGCGCCAGCCCCTTGACCCACTGGCGAAAGTCGATCCGGTCCACCTTGCCAAGCTGCACGTAAGTCCGCCCTTGGCCGACACGCGTGCCGCTCATGCAGGGAAAATCGGTCTCGCCCGCCACCTTGATCGGGAAACCGCAGTTCATCAGGTGATACCAGCAGTTCCATTCGCGCACCCGTGGCGTGTCCATCGCACTGATGAAATCGCACACGCCATTGGCCGTGGCAGCGACGATTTCCAACGGCGACTCGGGAATGCCCAAGTTCGGCAACTGCTCCGAAATCCGCTCGTGACTGCTGGCCAATTCCGATTCGGTCAGCACGCGGTCGGCATTGATATCGATCCGGTCAAAAGGCTCTGGCAACAGTGCGCGGCCCGCCTCTTCCAGCGACAGCGCATGGTCTTGGTCGGCGTCGAACTCCGCCATCATTCGGGCGCTGGCCGGGCCAGGCTCGATCTGCATGCCCGAACCGGAGTGCGGGTAGCCCGTATATCCGCCTTGCTCCTTGGCCCAGCGCAAGGCCGGCGTGGCCCAGCTCGGCCAGCCCTTGATGCCGTCGCTGCCGGGATAAACATGGTCGGTCAGATTCAGCAGGCAAACGTGACCCAGCGGGGCCGAGCCGAATCCGCTGATCTCGATGTCGTATTTGATAACGGTCAGCGGCTCGCTCACCTTGTCGGCCGTGGGCGAATAGAACTGCCGTTGAAACTCGTAGCAGAAGCCCCAGGTCAAGATGCAGCCGACGTTCAGGCCCTCGCCTTTCACCTGCCGCAGAGCGTCGGCCGGCAGAATGCCTTCCGCGGGCGAGGCGTAATGGGCGCAGCCCGCGGCATGGATGTGATGGTCGCCCGCATAAAAGCCGAACTTGCCCGGATCGATCCACCGCTCCAGTTCGACTTCGACCGTGGCCTCGCACGCTGTAGGCACGGTCAGCGATCGCTTTTGTATGCGGTATTCCGGGCCGCGGCCGGCTTCCATCGCGATCTCGCCGGGCGGCAGGAGCACCGTCTCGCCGTCGGCCCGGTAAATTTGCGGTTGGAAAAAGAAATCGGGATAGAGCCGCTTGGGCTGCGGCGGACAGACGTGGCCGGCGCGGTTTCGAAACACGAACCGCGCCGTCGTCGGGCGGCCGTCGTGATCGCGCACGCGAAGCTTCACGGGCACCGCCGGCGCGATTTGGAACAGCACCGGCATTTCGCCGCGAAAACCGAGGTCTTGCGTGCCTTGATCGACGTCGAAGCTGATCGTCGCTTCGCGGCGACCGGCCTCGGAACTATAGATCAGGGCCAGGCAATACTCGACCTCCAGTCCGCTCAGCCGGGCGGTCATGGGCGGCGACGAGAACATTTCGAGCTGCAAGAAGCGGCCCGGCTCAGCCTTCTGCCGACCCGATCGCAGGTGAAGCTGCTGCTGCCGTTCCAGGCTGCCGCGATATTCCGCGCCGTACACGGCGCCCGCCGCGGGACTGTGGATTCGCAAGGGCTTCGTAACGGCACCCAGGTTGACCACTTTGACGATCGCCGGAGTGAAGCCGGCTTGTTGCAGCCGCACGCTCGCCGGCCCCCGCGCCACTTGCACGCGCGACTCCGGGTTGATCGACACCACGAACGCCGCGTGGCGGTCGATCGAGGCCTGCATGCCGACGGAGTCATTTTGCCCGGCGGCTTCGCGCAGCTTATCGACCGTTTCGGGCGCGAGCGGTGCGCCCAGATAGTCGAGTGCCTGCAACAGCCGCTCGACGTTCGCCGCCAGCGGCTGTGCTTCGACCGCCACCGGCCCGGTTGCCTCAGCGTGCGGCGACTGGGCGGGCGTGGCGTCTGCGACCAAGAGCAGCATCATGAATAGGCCGGCCACAAAAAGATCTCTCATCCGCGCACCTTTTGAAAACGGCCCCTGACCACGCATCGCCACCGCGTGATTATCCCACCGCGCCAGGGCCATCGCAATCACTGGCCGCCGATGCTCGTCGACAACGTGATGCGGTTCTCACCAACGCCGGGTCACACCGTAGGCATCGAACGCTGCATCGACACCGACCACGGCAATCTGCTCGGCCATTGCTTGAGCGATAATCATTCTGTCGAAGGGATCTTTGTGGTGCATCGGCAACGACGACAGAACCGCGGCATGCCGGACCTCGATCGGCAAGATCAAAAAGTCGTTCCCTTCGATTCCCTCGGTAAAAAACTGTTCAAACGGCACGGTCAACGGATACTTGCCCAGGCTCACCTTGATGGCGACTTCCCAATAACTCGCCGGACTGACGACAATCTCGCTCGTCGGATCGACGATAAGGGACCGCGCGGTCGCGCTCAGCAGCGGATCGTCGGTGACGAACCACAGGAAGGTATGCGTGTCAAGCAACAACCTCATGACATGTAATCAGCAAAGCCTTCGAGGTGCTCATCGTCCTCAACCAGCAAGGTGATCATGCCCTTGCAGTTGCCGGGCCTGCGAGGTTTCCCTTTCTTTGCCGGCGCGCTCACCAACTTCGCGACCGGCTGCTGGTTCTCGGTGATAACGACTTCTTCCCCAGGTGCCAACTGATGAATCAAGTCCATCAGTGTGGCCTGGGCTTCTGCGACCGTTATGGTGGCGGACATTGCTTCGTTTCCATCTCGTTGCACGGTGAATGGGCGATGAGGGACGCGAACCCCCAACGTTTTCCCCAAAGAATAGCATACCTTCGACCTGCATTTTCCGAAACATCGGGAGTGCTGGGAGTGCTGTTGTCTCTCATCCGCGCACCTTTTGAAAATGGCCCCTGACTACGCGTCGCCACCGCGTCATTATCCCACCAGGCCAGGGCCATCGCGATCACTGGCCAGCGATGCGCGACGACGACGTGACGGCGGCGAAGCCGGCCAGCGATGCGATGCGCGAAGAGACTACCGAAGCGGCCAACCCTGCTGCTGGGCGAAGCTGCGAATGTTCATTACTGAATGTCCACGAATAGCCGCAGGAGCGGCGCCGCCTTCGGCGCCAAAGTAACGCATCGGTCGTGCCAGCGGTCCTCCCTGAGAAGCACGTCGTCCACTTCCCCAGAGGTTTTCACCTCGAATACCAAATGGACATCGTTCTCGATTCCGGCATCTTCTTCCAGCACGACGCGAAAACTGTCGCCGAATATCTCCCGGGTGCCGCTGAGCATGGTTTCCAACTCCGCTTCGATGCCCTTGGCGGAAGCAAAGGAACGGACGTCGCAATGCGGCGCTGAAAGAAACAGCGGCGCGTCGATATTCACCGGTTGATGGTAGGTAGACATGGCAGACGCAATCCACGTTTGGGGCGGCAGGTCGCAGGGCAAACCAAACAGCATCGTACTATCGGTCGCCCGGTCCGGCTAGGGGATGGGCATTTGCTTCGCCCGGCGCCATGGGGCATTCTTTCTGGGTAAGTGCGCTGCTATGCTTACGGTTGACTTCGAGTATCACGTTGAGATCAACGAGGGCTTTGCCGATGGACCACACCACTTTCCGACCTCTTGCCTGGCCTGGCCTGATGGTCTGGGCCATGTGCCTCGGCCTGCCCGCGGCCCTTTTGGCGCAGCCCCCATCACAGCGCCAATACCAAAACCGTCTGACTCGCATCGAGCGCCCCTCGCCGTTGTTGGCAGATTATCCGCAATTCGTTCAGCCGGTCGAAGAGCTCACGCGCTACGAAGCACCGTGGCTGGTCGACGACGAAAACGCCGATCTGGAAGTTCGGGCATGGCGGTTCTCGTACAACGCCCGCGGCATCGTCGAAATGCCGAACCGTCTGCGGGCCGCCGAGACGGCCGTCATCATGGTCCATCCCTGGGGCATCGACGACGGCCAGGGCTGGAACACGCCCGAACCGGCCGGCGTGGCCGATTTTTGCACGCCCGAAAAGAACCACCTGGCGGCACGGCATACGCGCGAGGTGATCGACCCGTTTCTCAAGCGGATGCGCGGGAAGGTGGCGGCGGTGATGTACAGCTTGCCCGGCACTGAGGATCCGATTCGCCGCAAGCTATATCGCTCGTTCGCGCACCGCCCCACGGCCGCCGACCGCCTGGCCGGCGCGCGGGAGCTTGACGCGAAGCTGAAAAGCTTCGTCTACCAAGGTCAGCCGCTGCCGGAGAAAATCGAGCTCTCGGGCGACAAGCCGGTGATCGATTATTTTCGACAGTTCCCCGGCCTCGACGCCGGGGCGAAATACGATAACGACGGTTTCTGGCAGCTTCCTATTCCGGTGACGCGCGACATCCACGTCGATGCCGACGACGTGGTGATCTACGACGCCGATGGTTACAAACCGCTGAAGGAATTCTTAGAGCGGCTGGGCGTGCGGCACGTGCTGCTGACGGGCTACGCCACCGATATGTGCTTTTGCCGCACCACGGCGGGCTACGAAAACCTGGCCAAAGACTTCAACGTGTTTCTGGTGGGCGACGCGACGCTGGCCACCTTTCCGGCCAACTCCAGCCCGAAGTACGCGACCAACGCGCACATTTCGTTTGCCGCGCTCGACCACCTGATCACGCAGGTCTCTTGGGTATGGTTGACCGGCGCCGATGGCGAAAAGGCGGCGCCATGAGCGATCCCCTGATGGGTTTTGACAAACATCGGTTGTCGCGGCGAGCGTGGATGGCCACGGCCGGTGCATTGGCGGCCGGCCGTGGGGGGATTTCGCTGGCCGGCTCTCGTCCGCCCGGCAAGGCCCGCATCGCCATCACGCTCGACCTGGAGATGAGCCGCGAATACCCGCGCCGCGGCATGACCGAGTGGGACTATGAAAAAGGGAACCTCGACGACGCCACCAAGCAATACGCGGTCGAGGCCGCCAGGCTCGTGAAGCAGGCGGGCGGACGCATGCACTTTTTCTGCGTCGGCCGCGTGTTGGAGCAGCCCAACATCGACTGGCTGAAGCAGATCGCGGCCGATCACGCCGTCGGCAATCACACCTACGACCACGTCTACGTGTTGGCGACGCGGCCGGAGGAAACCCAGTTTCGCTTTCGCCGCGCTCCGTGGCTGATCCGCGGCAAATCGGTGGCGGAGGTGATCGAAGAGAACATCCGGCTGACCACGATCGCCCTGCGCGAGCGGGCCGGCATCGCCGAGGCCGGCTTTCGCACGCCGGGCGGCTTTGCCCAAGGACTCAGCGGCCGCGAGGACGTGCAGCAACTCTTGCTGCGGCTGGGCTATACCTGGGTCAGCAGCAAATATCCATCGCACCTGGCGGCCCGCGAGGGCGGGTCGCCGCCGGCGACCGTGTTCGATTCGATCGTGGCGGCGCAGCGCGAGGCGCAGCCGTTTGTTTATCCCAGCGGCATGATCGAGCTGCCGATGAGCCCCATCAGCGACGTGAACGCCTTCCGCAGCAACCGTTGGAAGCTCGCCGATTTTCTCAAGGCCATCCGCCTGGGCGTGACTTGGGCCATCGACAACCGTCAGGTGTTCGATTTCCTGGCCCATCCATCGTGCCTGGTCGTGGAAGACCCGAAGTTCGAGGCCATCCGCCTGATCTGCGATCTTGTGCATGCGGCCGGCAACCGGGCCGAGCTGACGGACCTGATCGCCATCGCGGGGGCGGTTTGATCAACGGACGTCCTTCCTCAGTGCCCGGCCGGGCGTGACGCCGGTGTGCCGGCCACGTTCTAACACGACCTGCCCGTTGACGACGACGTACTCGATGCCCTCGTTGTATTGGAACGGCTCGGTGTACGTCGAGCGGTCGATCACGCGGTCGGCATCGAAGAGCGTGATGTCGGCGAAGTTGCCGGCCGCCAGCAGGCCGCGGCCGCGCAGCCCGACCTTGGCCGCGTTCAGCGAGGTCATCTTGCGCACGGCGTCTTCCAGCCGCAGCAAGTTCCGCTCGCGAACGTAGATGCCCAGCACGCGCGGAAACGTGCCGAAGTTGCGCGGGTGCGGATTGCCGCGACGCAGCGGCCCTGCGATCGCATAGGCCGAGCCGTCGGAGCC
This sequence comes from Pirellulales bacterium, assembly GCA_035533075.1. Lineage (NCBI taxonomy): Bacteria > Pseudomonadati > Planctomycetota > Planctomycetia > Pirellulales > Pirellulales bacterium. The sequence goes on from DATLUO010000275.1 coordinate 20,143, forward strand.
GATCGAGCACCAGGGCTGAGCCAGCGCCACGTCCATGTCTTCCTCGGTGTGGTGCGCATAGACGGTGCCCACCGAGCCGCCTTGCTCGATCAGAATATCAAACAACTCGTCGAGCGGATCGGCCGCCGGCCGCTTCGCCGCCCGTAGCGACAGCACGCGGTCCATCGTCAGCCCCTTGTAGGCGTTGTCGGCGCTGATCAGCATGCGGCCCCAGTCGCCGCCCACCGCGGTGAAATGGTTGTACCAGCCGGGCAGGCCATCGCGAATCTCCCGCTTCATCCGCCGGCGAGCGCCCGCGTCGTTGAGCCGCGCCAGCAACTGCTCCTTGCCGCCCTCGTGCGCCCAAGGCGGAATGATGCTCGCCAGATCGTTGTTGCCCCGCGTGTAGGGATAGACGTTGGCCTGCACGTTGATGCCCCGGCGTCGGGCACCGTCGATGAGCGCCGCGATCTCGCTCATGCGGCCCCACAGCTTCTGGTCGGCGATCTTCAGGTGGATCACATCGACCGGGATTTTCGCCCGATCGCCGATCTCGATGGCTTCCTTGACCGACTCGAAGACGCCGCTCCCCTCGTTGCGGATGTGCGTCGAATAGATGCCGCCGTGCCGCGCCGCCACCTTGCACAGCGCCACGACGTCGTCGGTGGTGGCCAGCGAGCCGGGCGGCATCATCAACTGGCTCGACAGGCCCAGCGCGCCGTCGTTCATCGCTTGCTCGACTAGCCGCTCCATTTCAGCAAGCTGTTCGGGCATGGGCCGCGCAAACGACGTGCCCATCACGCACTGCCAGATGTTTCCCAAGCCGACGTACGACGCCACGTTCAGCGACACGCCGGCCCCCTCGAGCAAATCGAAGTATTCGGCCAGCGTCGACCAATGGCGGGGCGTGCCGCGCACGTCGGCCGGGGGCGAAGGGAGTTGTCCGGTGTACGGCCCGGCCGAGCTGCCTTCGCCCAGGATTTCGGTGGTCACGCCCTGGCGAATCTTGCTTTGCGCATGGCCGTCTTCGAGCAGCAAGAAATCGGAGTGCGAGTGGATATCGATAAAGCCCGGACTGACGACCAGGCCACATGCGTCGATCGTTCGCCGTGCCGTCGCGTCCGGCACTCGACCGACGGCCGCGATGCGATCTCCGCGGACGGCGACGTCGCCATAGAACCAAGGGTTGCCCGTGCCGTCGACGATGCGGCCATTGCGGATGAGCAGGTCGTAGGCGGGCTCGTCGGCCGAGAGTCTAGTGCTGGTGACCGCGGACGCAAAGACCGCAACAAGTGCGAACGCTGTTGTCCACATCCAGCCTGCACTGCGTCGCTTGTTCATCACGGCGGCCTTAGGTTGCCAATCCCGTGAAATCGGCGATCTCCGCGGCGATCTCACGGGCCAAGGGGTGCGATCGAGTTACATGACCGACAACGAGCCGGTGTGCCGGCTCGCCGTCGAGAACGATGTCATACCATGCGTCGCGGGTAGGATAACGCTCTTGGCGCGGGCAAACAAGCACGCGCTGAAACGCCGACAGTTTCTCTTGCCGCCGTCGTATTCCGAGCCAGCCGCTGCGGCAATCTGGCGCTCGCGAAGGGGGGGCCAGGTCGAGGAGGAGCTATGCCTGATGCCAGGCTTCGGCAACTGATTGACGATTTCAAGGCCGGCGACGAACACGTCCGTGGTCAGGCGCTCAACGAACTCGCCGGCTTCGCTCGCGAATCGCGGCTTGCTATCCGGACGCTCTTCGGCGCGCTGCGCGACCCGTCCGGGTGGGTCCGAGCCGCGGCGGCAGCACGTAGTGCTCCGCGACGCGACGCCAAAACTCCTTGAGTCTCCCGCACCTGCCCGTTCCTGGAACCTTGCCGCGCCCGAGCGCATAATCATGGCTATGCCCCGTTCCACACCCTGCGCTCAAGCTCGCCGCCCGATCAAGGCCCGTCGCTGGCTCAAGCCGACGCTGTCGATCGCGCAGAGCGAAATGGAACGGACTCTGAGCATCGTCGGCGGAGCGGCACTGGTGCTGTTCGGTCTCGACCGCTTGCCGAAAACGAGCCTGCTGCTGATGGCGGGCCGACTTTACGCCATCGATCGCGGCGTCATCGGCCACTGCCAAGTCTACGAACAGTTGGGCATCGACCACGGCGGCCACCTGCACTAAACTCGACGGGCATGGCCGCCAACCTCACACCGCAGTACCTCAAGGCCGAAGAAGAATATCGCCGCGCAGCCACGGCCGAAGACGAGTTGAAGTGGCTGGAGGTCATGCTGCGCGAAATGCCGAAGCACAAGGCTTCGGAAAAGCTGCAATCCGAGCTGAAGCAAAAGATCAGCCGGGCCAAAAAAGACGCCGAGGCCGAACGCAAGAGCGGCAAAAAGGGGCACGGCGTCCGAATTCCGCGGCAAGGAGCGGGCACCGCCGTGCTGTTGGGCGGCCCCAACGCGGGCAAAAGCCAACTGCTGGCCCGCCTGACGCGCGCCACGCCCGAAATCGCTCCCTATCCCTTCACCACCCGCGCCCCGCAGCCCGGCATGATGCCCTGGGAAGACGTGATGGTGCAGCTCATCGACATGCCGCCCATCACCAGGGATTTCATGGAGCCGTATGTGCAGGGCATCGTTCGGGCGGCAGACGTGGTGGTGTTGCTGGTCGATTTGGGCAGCGACGACGGCATCGAACAACTTCAGGAATTGCTCGACCGCATGGCCGCCACCAAGACGCGGTTGGCCCGCGGCTCGTCGCTCGACGAAGAAGACGTCGGCATTTCGTTTACTCAGACGCTGCTGGCGCCCAACAAGATCGACTTGCCCGAAGCGGCCGATCGGCTCAATCTGCTGCACGAGCTTTGTCCGCTCGACTTCGAGGAGCAGCCGATTTCCGCCTTGCACGGCACGGGGCTGGAGGCATTGCGCGACGCCGTCTATCGCGCGCTCGACGTGGTGCGGGTCTACACCAAGCTGCCCACGGCCAAAACGGCCGACTACGACAAGCCGTTCACGTTGCGCCGCGGCAGCGCGCTCGTCGACGTGGCGGCGCTGGTACACAAGGACCTCGCCGCGCAACTCAAGTTCGCCCGTGTCTGGGGCACGGCGGTCCACGACGCCTCGGTGGCGAAAGCCGACTATGTGTTGCACGACAAGGATGTGGTGGAATTGCATACGTAGAACCCTGAACCCTGAACCCTGAACCCTGAACCCTCACTTGTTCTCCCTCGACCTCGACTACCTGCCGAAACTCCCGAAACAAAAACGGGTTCCGATCGGCTGCATCGGCGCGGGCTTCATCATGGCCGACTGCCAGCTTGTCGCCTATCGGCAAGCGGGTTTCAATCCGGTGGCCATCACGTCGCGCACGCGCGTGCGTGCCCGCTCGGTCGCCGAGAGGCACGGCATCGCCAAGGTCTACGAGACCTACCGCGATCTGCTGGCCGACGAGCAGGTGGAAGTCATTGATATTGCCGTTCCGCCCGACGCCCAGTTCGCCGTCATCCAGGAAGCCGTGAAACACAAGCGGCACATTCGCGGCATTCTGGCCCAGAAGCCGCTGGGCATGAACTACGACGAGGCGAAGCAAATCGTGGCCCTTTGCCGCCGCGCGGGGACCGCGCTGGCCGTGAACCAGAACATGCGCTACGACCAATCGGTGCGGGCGTGCAAGTGCCTGCTCGATCGCGGCGGTCTCGGCCAGCCGGTGCTGGCGACCATCGACATGCGGGCCATTCCGCACTGGATGCCGTGGCAAGAACGTCTCGGCTGGGTGACGTTGCGGATCATGAGCATTCACCATCTCGACACGTTCCGCTATTGGTTCGGCGACCCGTTGCGGGTGTTCGCCAGCGTGCGGCCCGACCCGCGCACCGAGCGCAAGTTCAAGCACACCGACGGCATCTGCCTCTACATTTTGGAGTATGCCGACGGCCTGCGGGCCGCGAGCACCGACGATGTGTGGACCGGGCCGGCGCTGGAGGGGGCCGAGAGCGACATCTCGATTCGCTGGCGCGTGGAAGGGACGGCCGGCATGGCCCGCGGCACGATCGGCTGGCCCGACTACCCGCGCCGCACCGCGAGCACGCTCGATTTCACCACGCTCTCGCAGCCCGGTTATTGGTTTCAGCCCCGCTGGAAGGAGGTCTGGTTTCCCGACGCCTTCGTCGGCCCGATGGCCCAGTTGCTGTGCGCTTTGGAAGAGCACCGCGAGCCGGAAATCAGCGGCCGCGACAATCTGAAAACCATGGCGTTGGTCGAAGCCTGCTATCGTTCGGCGGCGGAGCACCGTGCCGTGGCTCTGAGCGAGATCACTGGCCGGAGGGGTAATGCCCTCGTTAGGTAAGGTGGGGCCAGCGAGCTTGCGAGCGTCGGCCCACCATACGTGACCCTCGGGATGAAAGAAGCAGGGTGGCTGGGGCAGAGCCGCGAAATCCGCCCGGATTTAGAATTCACGTTCCATCGCGGCGATGCCCCGGCATGTCATACCGGCCCGCTGCGCGGCGCGGGACGGATTCCCACGGTTCTTGGTTGCGGGGCGAATGCGAAGAATCGTGGCCTGGGGGGATTGACAGCGGCAAATTCTATGGCACACTGCATCGGTTCCTGATGGCGTCGTGTTCGGCGCTCACGGGAACGGATACAGATAACGACCGACCGCCGGCGACAAGTCGCCGCAACGAGACGGCCGATCGCAGGAGGACTGCGAATGCGGTTGTTGAGCGATTATTGGTTTGCACAAGCCCCGCGCTTTCGCGCTTTCGCGCTTTCGCGCTTTCGCGCTTAGCGGTGAGCGCCTGTATGCTTCTCCCTGCGGGAGGCTGCCAGCGTGCCGAGTCAAGCGGGGATTTGCTGAACCCCGCGGCGCTCGACTCTTCCAACGCGACGGAAAGCGGCGGGGAGCCACTCGCTTCGACCGACGCGGCGGCCAACGATTCGCGGCATCGTGACTTGCTTTTCGAGCACGACTTCGGGCTTATTCGTCCACACCAGCGGGTAACTCACGCCTTCTCCGTCACCAACAACAGCGAAGTTCCATGGACGCTACGGCACGTGGAGCGCACCTGCGTTTGCACCGTGGCGAAGTGCCCACGTCGCATCGAACCGCGCAGCACTGCGGAGGTCGAGGTCGAGTATCGCGCCGCTGGCGCCACCGCCGACGACCGTCGTGCTGTCGAACTTTATTTCGAGGAGGACGGGGCTCCGGTTGTGCGGTTCGAGGTGGAGGTCTCCGTCCGCCCGCCGATCGCCGCGTCGCGCGATGAAATAATCTTCCGCGGGGCGAGGAAGAACTACCGCGCTCGACAAACCTTCGAAGTCGAAAACTGGAGCGGCCTCGATTGGTCGTCGCTGACATTGGGGGCCGATGTCGCGTGGGCGAGGGCGAGCGCCGAGCTCGACCGCGTCGAGGAATCAGCACACGGCCCCCTGCAGGTCTGGCAAGTCAATGTTGACGTCGACGCGCGCGACATGAAGCCGGGCCGCCATAACGGCGCGCTGCGAATCCACGCCGATGGCGACGCCGAGGCGCGGCTGCCCATGTGGCTGGAATTGGCCGGTCCGGTGTCGGTAGTGCCGGAGCAAATGTTCTTCGGGAACATTGGACCGGGTGGACACGGCACCTGCACGGTACTGGTGAAATGCGCCGCCTGCACGGCGGAGGAATTAGCCGAGCGACTCGTGGTTCGCCACGATCTGGGCGACCGGCTGCGGCTCGAGTTTTCGCCGCGATCGAGCAAACTCTTGGAGATCAAGGGAACGCTTGACTTGCCCAAAGATTCGCAACGTCTTCGTGGCTCCGTCGTGCTGGAGGCCGGCGACCAAGACGCGACCCGGATTGAGCTGCCCGTCCTGGCTGAAAGATGAACTATATGCGACACCATCCTTTCACTCGCGCCATCGTTCGTTGCAATTGCATCATCTGCGCGATCGTTTCGAATGCTGTAGGTGCGGAGGCGCCGGAAAAGCACGCTACCGCTCTGCGCCGCTCTCGGGAGGCGGAGCCCGATATGTTTTGCGGGCCGCGTTGCGTCCAGTTTGTTCTTGAACATTTCGGTCAACGAGAAGACCTACGGCCGCTCGTCCAGGAGATTCAAGACCGCGATTGGCGGCGGGGATCAACGCTTGCCGCACTTCAGCTGGCCCTTGAGCGGCGAGGGCTTTACACGACGGCGCTGCGGGTTGGCGCGCGCAGCCGCGTCGATTGGCCGACGCCGGTCATCGCGCATTTGAACCCGCAAACCGCTACGGGACTGGGCCATTTCGTCGTGCTCTTGCCAGGCGGCGGAGACGGCGGGTTGCGCGTATGGTGCGGCTTGGCCGGCGTTCAACCTGTTTCGTGTAAGCAATTCAGCGGATTGTGGTCGGGCGCGGTGATCCTAACATCCGAGGTTCCCATCGAAGCGCCGTTCGCCGCGGTGGTCCCGGCAAGCTCGTGGTACCGCTCGCCTGATCTTTGTATTTGCTCACTAACCGCCGTGCTCGTAGCGGCGTTTTGGCGCGTTAGTTCGCATAACGCTCCGTTGTTTTCTGTCATTCGTGGAAGGAGACGATGATGACATCATCCAAGCTGTACCTTTTAACGGTGTGCGGTATTCTTTTAACCTATCTTCCGCAGGTCATTCCGGCAATTTCCGGGAGTTTCCAGGGGCGGGCATCATTGGCCGTAGGAATCGGGCGAGAGGCCGAGTAGCTTGAGGATCTGCCGCTGCACGGGCGTCAGTTCCGTGACCAGCACTTGCGGC
>DATLUO010000276.1 GCA_035533075.1 Pirellulales bacterium
ACGCCGTTGAGATGGGCCAGCCGGGGGCCGAAGCGATCGACGAACTCGTTGAGCATGAATTCGCCGTCGCACAGCACCTCGGCGTTTTCGTTCACTTCCTGGGTGAGCGTGGCCAGGAACTCGGTCTGCACACGGCTGAGCGTTTCGGCGGCCGTGCGGCAGTTCTGGGCCAGGTGGGGATTGGCCGACTTCCACTGGCCAAGTTCCTGGTTGCGCTGCTTGTGCGGCGCGCTGAGTTGATTCACCAGCTCTTCGAGCAACTCGTTTTGCCGGTCTTGGGCCGTCAAAATCTCCCGCAGCAGGCGGGTTTGCTCCGGCTCGCCGCCGCTGGTCGTGCTGCTGATGGCACTCGGCGAAATATCGACTTGGCTGAAGAGCGGCGGGGTGGTGGCTCGGTCGTGCATCGTGGTTGCGTGGGCCTTTTCCTGACAGGCGAGTGGGAACGAAAACCGGCGGCGAACGATTATTATAGGCAGGCCATGCGACACCTGTCGAGCGGGTAGTTTGGACTTTTGCGCGGCGGAAAGTTAGAATCGCCCCTTTCGGCCTAATCAACGAGTGAGTGTAAATGAGAATTGCGGCCATTGGCGGCGACGGTACGGGCCCCGAAGTGGCGGCCGAGGGACTCAAGGTGCTTGCGGCGGCGGCCGCGCTGGAACACTTCCAATATGAACTGACGCACTTCGACTTCGGCGGCGACCGCTATCTGCGGACCGGCGAGACCTTGCCTGTCGGCGCCGTCGACGAGCTGCGGTCGTTCGACGCCATCTACCTGGGCGCGGTGGGCCATCCCGACGTTCCGCCCGGCATCCTCGAAAAAGGGCTGCTGTTGGAATTGCGGTTTCAACTCGACCAGTACATCAACCTTCGCCCGGTGCAGCTTTTTCCCGGCGTCGAGACTCCGCTCAAGGGCAAAGGTCCCGCCGACATCGACTTTGTGGTGGTCCGCGAGAACACCGAAGACCTGTATTGCGGCGTGGGCGGTTTTCTCAAGAAGGGCACGCCCGACGAGGTCGCCAGCCAGACGGCGGTCTACACGCGAAAAGGCTGCGAGCGGTGCATCCGCTGGGCCTTCGACTTCACCCGCCGGCGGAACAACCCCAAGAAAATGCTGACGCTGGTGGCCAAGACGAACGTGTTGACCTTCGGGCACGATCTCTGGTGGCGGACCTTCCAGGAGGTGGCCCGCGAGTATCCCGACATCAAGGCGGATTACAACCATGTCGACGCCTGCTGCATGTGGATGGTGAAAAACCCCGAATACTACGACGTGATCGTGACCACGAACATGTTCGGCGACATCATCACCGACTTGGGCGGCATTTTGCAGGGCGGCATGGGCGTGGCGGCCGGCGCGAACTTGAATCCCGATCCGGGCGGCACGAGCATGTTCGAGCCGATGGGCGGCAGCGCTCCCAAGTACACCGGCCAGCACGTCATCAACCCCATCGCGGCAATCAACGCCATGGCCATGCTGCTGGAGCACAGCGGGCAACCGAAAGCCGGCCGCCGGATTATGGAAGCCATCAAGACCGTGACGGGCACCAAAATGAAGAGCCAGGCCGCCGGGAAGATGGGATACTCGACGCAGCAAGTCGGCGATCTGGTGGTGGCGGCGCTGGAGGGCTAGAACGGGAAATTGCAAATTGCAAATTGCGAATTTCAAATTGGCAATTGAGGAAGCCAAGAATGAGCCCGGATGAACTGTCGGAGCGTTTGCTGGAGTTCGCGGCACGAATCGGCAAGGTGGTCGATGCTTTGCCGGATACACGATTGGGCCGGCATATCGCCGGGCAATTGGTGCGGTGCGGGACTTCACCCGCGCCAAATTACGAGGAAGCGCGCGCGGCCGAAAGTCGGGCCGACTTTATTCACAAACTGCGCGTGTGCCTGAAGGAGCTGTGCGAATCGCGGTGCTGGATTCGCCTGATCATCAAGGCCGAGCTGCTTCCCCAGGCGAAAATGGCTCCGATCCTCGACGAGTGCAACCAGCTCTGCAATATCCTTGGCCAGTCCGTGGTGACCGCTACCGAAAACAAAACATGACGATGCTGCGCACCACCAATTTGCAATTTGAAATTCGCAATTTGAAATTTGCAATTTCCCCCTTCTAATCCGCTTATCACGAAGATGAACCTCCATGAAAAACACGCTCTTCGATCTCTCCGGCCGCGTCGCGTTGATCACGGGCGGCAGCAAAGGACTCGGTCTGGCGATGGCCCGCGGTTTTGCCGAGGCCGGGGCCGACATCGTCATTTCCAGCAGGCATGAGGACGAACTGAAGCCGGCCGTCGCAAAGATCACAGACGGCACGGGCGTCCGCGCCGAGTACATCGTGGCCGACATGACCGAGCGCAGGGACGTCGACCGGCTGGCCGAAACCGCGCTGGCGCTGATGAAACGCGTCGATATTCTGGTCAACAACGCCGGCACGAACACCGTGCAGGCGATCGACGAAATCCGCGACGAAGACTGGGACCGCCTCGTGCAGCTCAATCTCACGAGTTGCATGGCCACCTGCCGGGCACTGGTTCCCCAAATGAAAGAGCGGCGTTGGGGCCGCATTATTCATCTCTCGTCGATCATGGGCCTGGCGTCGAAAGAAGGCCGCGGCATTTATTCCGCAACCAAGTCGGCCTTGCTCGGCCTGGCCCGTGCCAGCGCTCTCGATCTCGGCCACCACAACATCACCGTGAATTGCCTGGCGCCCGGCCCCTTTCTCACCGATTTGCCCGGCAGCATGCTCACCGAGGCCGAAAAGAAAACCTTCGCCGATCGCACGGCGTTGGGCCGCTGGGGTCAGCCGCGCGAGTTGGTCGGCCCCGCGCTGCTTTTGGCGAGCGAGGCGGGCAGCTACATCACCGGCACCGTGCTGGTGGTCGACGGCGGCACGCTGGTGAAGACGTTTTAGTCTTCCCAATGCCGGGCGCGATAAAGCGACTTGGGCGTGGGCGGCGGAATCCTGCCCTTGCAGCCGCGGCTCGACGCCCGTTACCCCCGCATCAAAGATGCCGCCTTCGACTGGCCGCAAGTCAGTGGCTAACGGCTTCGCCGGCGCCACCCCAGCGTCGGCTGAAGGCGGTCCTAATTTTGCTAAAGCACTGAACGGCTGTTTCTGCTACACTGGCGACAGACTGGTAAGACGCACGTGCGATGAAGGGAAAGCCGTGAGCCATTCGGGTGACGATGCAAGCGATGCCGTTTCAGCAGCGGCCCTGAAGCCGTTCCTCGTCAATTGTGGCTACACGGCCTCTCTGGTCCAGTCTCGGGTCGCACTCAGCAACGGGCAAACCGCTGCATTGGTTGCCTTCGCACACCCACCGGCAGATGCGCGAACCGCCTGCGTCGCCGTGGTCGAGGCCAAGACTGGTTCCCCTGAACTGGTTGCCGAGTTTCGCGCTTTGGCGGCGCCGGTCGTATTCGTTTGCGGCCGGCACGGGCTGGAGTGGTGGAAACAGACCACTTCGGAGCCGGTGAGAGCCGGACAGGCGGTCCCGCCAAATCGGCTAGCCCCATTCTTTGCCGAACACTCCGATCAATTCGCCCCCGACGCCATCTACCGCGCAAAGACCTGGGGTCGCTTTGACGCTCAACACCAACTGAGCTTTGTCGATCTGGGCCTTTTGCCGGTAGTCGAAGAGCGAATCGGTCGCGACCTGGAGGCGTTGATCGTGCGAAACGTGCAGCGATTGAAAACGCTGCTCGGCTGGGCGACGTGGAGCGACAAACAGGGTCAGTGGCTGTTGAAATCCGTCTTCTGGTTGGTGTCGGGCAAGATTCTCCGCGACAAGGACGTCAAGCCGTTTACAAATCTCGATCCGACGGAGGTCCAGCCCTTATTGGCCGCGGTCGCTAGGCACTATAGCGCAGCCCCAATCCCGATAACGAGCCAACGCCAGCAACGCTCATTGAAAGAAGTCGCGGCCGGTATCGCTCAAGTCAGCAATCTGCAATTTGCTACGACCGAGTCGTTGGCCTATGTCTATGAAAATACCTTGATCTCCAAGGCGACTCGGCAGGCGCTGGGCACGCACAGTACGCCTTCGTACTTGGTCGACTACATCGTGGGACGGTTAACGCCGTGGATCGCGGAGATGCCCCCAGAGCAGCGGAACGTTTTCGAGCCGGCGTGCGGTCACGCTGCTTTTCTGGTTTCCGCTATGCGGCTCCTCACGGAATTGCTGCCGCCCGAAAAATCTTCTCCCGCGCAGCGGCGGAACTACCTGCGCAAACGCATTCACGGCTGCGACGTCGACGCCTTCTCGCTCGAAATTGCCCGATTGTCGCTCAGCCTGACCGACATTCCTAATCCCGACGGCTGGGATCTCGCGGCCGCGGACATGTTTCTCGACGATCAGCTTGTCGATCGGGCCCGAAGCGCGACGGTGTTTTTGGCCAACCCTCCGTTCGAGAATTTCAGTTCCGAGGAACGGACGTGGTACAGCAAACGAGGGTTCGCGCCGCATTATCAGAACAAGACCACCGAGACGCTGGCTTCGGTATTTTCCGCACTACCGGCAGGCGCGGCGATCGGCGTGGTTGTCCCGCAAGGCTTCCTGCACAGCAAGAACGCAACCGCGGTTCGACAATGCCTTGTTGACCAATTTGAACTTCAAGAGATCTGCTTGTTTCCAGACAGCGTCTTCACGTTCTCCGACATGGAATCGGCGGTGATAGTTGGGCGGAAGATCACAACAGGCACGGTCGGCACGGTGCGCTATCGGCGCGTGCGTGAACGCGACATGGACGCGTTTCGAACGGAGTATCGAACGAGATCGGACCTGTCCTTGGATCAATCGAGGTTCCGCGCTGACTTCGACCTCCGCATGCCCGACCTTCAGCCGGTCTGGGACTTCTGCCGGGATCTGCCGCGCCTCGAAGACTTCGCTGAGGTTGGCCAAGGCTTTACCTTTAAGGGGAAAGGCCTGCCAAAGGGGACCACGACCTTTTCCAAGCAGCGGTTTCCCGGTGGTGTTCGCGGCTTCCTTAAGTTTCCCAAGCGAATCCCTCTGCACGAACTGCCGCAGGAGGCTTGGCTCAACCTGTCGGCAGATGTCGTACTTCGGCCTCGACATGGAACGACGACCGGCGTGCCGCAGGTTCTTTTCAATGAGGCCCGTTGTAGCCGAGGTCCTTGGCGGCTGAAAGCTCTCGTCGATGATGTCGGCCATCCGGCCGCGGGGAGATTTAACATTGTTCGAGCACGCGACCCCGAACGAACCCCCCTTCCGTTTCTCTGGGCCCTCTGCAACTCTCCGGTTGCCAACGCCTTCGCGTTCAGCCACTCGGGGAATCGGCACAACGATGCAGGCATGCTTCGCAAAATGCCGGTCCCGCGACTTTCGGAGCAAGGTGTTAGGGCAGTTTGCGAAGCCGCGCAGAGATATCTAAGCGTAGTTCGATCGGAGGTCGCCATTCTCCAGTCACCTGCGGATGCAGAGCGCGTGCTCGAGTACCTGATTCGCATGGATAACGAAGTCCTGAAGCTATTCGCCTTTCCTCAGGCGATCGAGCACCAGTTACTGGAACTCTTCAGCGGGTGGCAACGCCAGGGCGTGCCATGCAAATTCGAGCGATATTTCCCAGAGCGATTCGCCGACCAACTCTCCTTGGCCGATTATTTGGCCGTCACCGCGGACTGGTCTTGCGTCAACCGACTACGCGGGGAATTGGTTCACAAGAAAGTGGAAGGTAGGCTAACGGCTGAGGAACGCCGGCGCTTGGAACACCTGCAGTCATTGGCGGAGACTCGCCGTCGGCTCGAAGCTCCATTGCCGCTTGCAGAGATGGAGGCGCAATATCGGGAGCTCACGTTTGGGGCGAGTGAATGACGCAACCTTCAGTATTCGATTATCCGACCTCTCCGCATGCCCGCCGGCATGGGCCACAGGGCTACGCCGACTTAGGCTCCTATCGCAACTGGTTGCGCGATGATTTCTGTTTTCGCTGTGTCTTTTGCCTGCAGCGCGAGCAATGGCAGCGGCGCTGCGCGATGTTTCACATCGACCACTTCGTGCCTCGGCAGATCGAGCCCAACCGGGTGCTGGACTACGACAATCTCCTTTATGTCTGTGCAAGCTGCAATTCGATTAAAGGCGACTTGGCCGTGCCCGATCCGTGCCAAGTTGCGTACGGAGATTGCGTGCGCGTTCTTAGCGACGGTCGTATCGAGGCATTGAACCAGACAGGCGACCTACTCATCGGCCTTCTTTCGCTCGACGACGGCGATGCAGTGCGCTACCGCAAGCTCGTGATCGATACGCTTGACGTGTTGCGCCACTCTGCCAACAGTGCGACGTACCTGGAATGGGTGCGGTTTCCCGACGACCTACCAGATTTGTCTCTGAAACAACCACCAGGTGGCAACAACCGGCCCAAAGGCGTCGAGCAAAGTTGGTTCGCGAAGCGGCGGCGAGGCGAATTGCCGGCGAGCTATTGATTTGCCACAATGTGTTGCGTTCATATCGCGTGCGCCAATCGGACCCAGAAGACGATAGGCCATCGGCTCCAAGACAAGGCGGAAGGGTAGCGGCGGTGCAGCGCCGGCTTCCCGCTTCACTCTTCCCAATGCCGGGCGCGATCGACGGCTTTTTTCCAGCCGCGATGAAGGGCCTCTCGCTGCTTCGCGGGCATCGCTGGAATAAACTCCCGCCCCAAGGCCCAATTGCGCTCGATCTCACATAAGTCGGACCAATAACCGACCGCCAGTCCCGCCAGGTAGGCCGCGCCCAGCGCGGTCGTCTCCGGCACCGCCGGCCGCTTCACCGGAACGCCAATCTGGTCTGCCTGAAACTGCATCAGCTCGTCATTGACGCTCGCGCCGCCGTCGACCTTCAGTTCTTTGAAGCGGCTCCCGATATCCTGCTCCATCGTCTCCACGAGATCGCGCGACTGATAGGCCATCGAGTCCAACGCCGCGCGTGCCAGGTGGCCCGCCGTCGTGCCGCGGCTGATGCCGACGATCGTGCCGCGGGCATGAGAATCCCAATGCGGCGCTCCGAGGCCGACGAAGGCCGGCACCAGGTACACACCGCCCGCATCGGGCACCGTGGCCGCGAGCTGCTCGACCTCGCTCGACGTCTTGATGAGTCCCAGCCCGTCGCGCAGCCACTGCACCGCGGCCCCAGCCACGAACACCGAGCCTTCCAGGCAATAAGTCGTCTCGCCGCCGGTCCGCCAGCCGATGGTCGTCAGCAGTTTGTGCCGAGAGGCGATCGGCTGCGAGCCGGTGTTGACGAGCAGAAAGCAGCCCGTGCCATAGGTGTTTTTGGCATCGCCCGGCGCGAAGCAGGCCTGGCCGAACGTCGCCGCCTGTTGGTCGCCCGCCGCGGCGCCGATGGCAATCGAGCCACCGAACAGACCTTCGTCCGTGTGGCCGTAGACTTCGCTCGTCTGGCGTACTTCCGGCAGCATCGCCCGCGGGATTTTCAGCAGCGTCAGCAACTCGTCGTCCCAGTCGAGCGTGTGGATATTGTAGAGCAAAGTGCGGCTGGCGTTGCTCGCATCGGTAATGTGCAACTTGCCGCCCGTCAGCCGCCATAAGAGCCAGGTGTCGACCGTGCCGAACACGACTTCGCCGGCTTCGGCCGGACTGCGGAGGCCGTCGATCGTGTCGAGCAAATAAGCTATTTTCGTCGCGGAAAAGTAGGCATCGATCACCAGGCCGGTTTTGCCGCGAAATGTCTCGGCCAGCCCGGCGCGACTGAGCCGTTCGCAAATCGGGCTGCTGACGCGGCTTTGCCAGACGACGGCGTTGCTGACCGGGCGTCCGGTGGCGCGCTCCCAAATGATTGTGGTCTCACGTTGGTTGGCGATGCCGATGGCGGCGACTTGCGCGGCCGTGATGTTTGCCTTGGCCAGCGCTTGCCGTGCCACCTTAAGCTGCGACGACCAGATTGCTTCGGGATCGTGCTCGACGATGCCCGGCGCGGGCAGAATCTGCGGGAATTCCTGCTGGGCGGACGCGACCGGAAGCCCTTGACGGTCGAAGACGATCGCCCGGCTGGAGGTCGTGCCCTGGTCTAATGCGAGGATGAATTGGTTCATAGTCCGCGTAGTTCTTCAAAGCGCTCGATAAGCTCAGCGGCGATTTTATCCAGGTTATGGTGTTCGACCACCCGTTGACGAGCCGCCTGGGCCAGGCGCGAGCGCAACGGCCCGTCGGTCAACACGCGGAGCAGGCAGGCGGCGAGCTGCTCGTCGTGGTCGTGGTCGAAGAGCAATCCGTTGACTTCGTCTCGCACCACGTCCACATTGCCGGGCACGCGCGTCACCACCGGACATAGCCCGCTCGACATCGCTTCCAACAGCGCGTTGGAGCACCCTTCACTGGGCGAAGGGAGCACAAACACGCTCGCTCGACGGTGAGCCGCCGCCACGTCGCTCACCGGCCCGAGAAACTCGACGTTTCGCAAATCGAGTTGGCGAGCCAGTCGCCGCAGCTCGTCGGCCAACGGTCCGTTGCCGCCGATCAGCAATTGATAAACTCCGTCGCGATTCACCTTGCCCCAGGCTCTCAGCAGCACCTGCGGGTTCTTGGCGGACACGAGGCGAGACAAGAACAGCACCGTGCGGCCGGTCTCGGCGTCGTGCTGGAATGGCTGATACTTCTCGATCTCGACGCCGTTCGTCGAGCGTACGATCGCTTCCGCCGGGCAGCCGAGTTCGAGCAGCTCCTCGCGACCCTGGTCGGAGAGGGCAATGAAACAAGAATTGCTTCGCACCAACACACGCAGCAACTTGCCTCCTTTGGCACGGAAAAACTGACGGACATCGCCTTCCGGGCCGGTGGAGGCGGTGAAGGCCACCGACGGCTTTCGCAAGACGCGGCCCACCAAGCCCGTGGCGACGGCTTCCCACGGAAGTTGCCCCGCGACCATCACGTCGAAGGTGTGCGCTCGACGCACGAGCTGCGCCGCCAGACTGGAGATGAACGTCGCGCCGAAGGCCGGGCCGAGCGGGGCCGTGCGGATCACGCGATGCACGGCCACTTCTCCGAGCCGCTCATGTCGGGGCGAACCCCGGAGCGTGCGCGTGAACACCGACACCTCGTGTCCCCAATCTGCCCAACGCTCGGCCAAGTGCTGCATCTGCCGCTCGGAGCCGCCCACCAGCGGATGGAAGTGCGACAAGCAAATCGCGACGTTCAGCGGCCTCGTCGACTTCCGATTCACGCGAGAATCCTGCGGCGATTATCACTTCGTTTCATCGACAAACTTCATGGCGAATGACCAAGCAACGTCAGTTGCTCAAGGATTACCTTCATGCATGCGCTGGGCACCACTCCTTTGACCGCGACGATGTGCTGCTGTTCGATGGTGAAGACCCAGTCGCACTTCGCCACGCGGCGTTTGGTCAGTCCCGTGCGCGGATGCCCTTGGGGATGATACGGCAAGAGCACATGATGGGCTGGCGGAGGATTGTAAACTTGGCTGGAGATTCCTGCCACAAAGACCAGGTTATTGGGACCATTACCGGACGGAGGCCGTACCACCACGACGGGACGCGGATTGTGTTGAGCGCCCGGCACGTCGGCCAGCACGATTTGTCCTTGACGGAGCAAGGCCACTAGTTGGATTCCGCTTGCGGTTCAAACGGGTCCCCTTCCTCAAACCACTCTGCCGGTGGAACGAACCGCTTCGCAATCCGTTGAAGCACTCGCTCGGATGGCGTCGTCCTCTCCAGTTCGAGCCACTGCTCAAGCTCCGACTGATACATCTCTTCGATCTCCACGAGCGTTGGCCCCCCGCCTTGGCCGTCCGGCCGGCTTGGCTGAGAAACGTGGACCTGCAACGTCTTGGCGTCGTGGCCGTCGACGACGATGTGTAAGAGATAGTCGCCGGCCGATTGGAATGCGGCGCCCACGGGCACCACGAACGTGTGCAGAGTGCCCGACTCCGTCGCCTGCTTTCCCGTTTCCGGCATAAGGGCCTGTTCTGTTGCTACGGTAAACCGCGAGCTTTCTGGACCAGTCGCATCAACTCGCAACGTATGCCGCGCGCTGTCGTGGGGTTGAATACGCAATGCACCAGCCAAGGAGACGGAGGCAGCCTCAGCCGGACGGTCGGAGGAAATCGTGCGCACTGCTGGACCGACAACGACGAATTGTCCGCTCGTCAGATAACCTGCAAAATCGCAAAGAACAGCAAACTCAAGTTGCACGATCGTGTCTCCACGCAGTAGTCGAGGGCCTTACCTGACTATTCTATCATCGCGTTCCGGCTCAGGCCAAGGTGCGTGCGGCGATTCACTCCTGCCAACCGTGCGCATCGCGGACGGAGAGCATGGCGGCCAGAATGCTGTTCCAGGTCTCCGGCTGCATCATCACGGCGTTGGGAAACATGCAGCCGTCCCAGCAGATGTGGCGGAACTTTTTGGTCGGCTTGCCTTGCTCGTCGCGCAGCCAGTGCCCGGCGTCGCGGGCAATGTTCAGCTTGCCGTGGGGATCGTTCGGCAAACAGTGCCGTCCGGTCTTGTCGTGCGAGCCCGAACCGAAAACCGTGGCGTCGTTCTGCGCCACGTGAAAGTCGATCGTCCAGGGACGCAGCGCGGCCGTGAGCTTCGTCAGGGCGTCTTGCAGTTTTTGGTCGTCTTGCCAGTCGAAACCTTCGGGCAAAATGGCGTCTTCCGGCGCGTTGTAGCCCAGCAGATACAACAGTGTGTGGGCCATGTCGGCCTGAAAGCCGAGCGTCTGCGGCCGATCGACCAACTCCAGCAGCCGGACCATCCACCGCCAGCTATGCATGCCGCCCCAGCAAATCTCCCCCTCGGCCGCCAGCCGCTCGCCAGAATCGTCGGCGATCGTGCAGGCTTCGCGGAACGTCTCGGCGATCCGCTTCGTGTTCCCCTCGGGATCTTTGCGCCACTCCGACGGGCTGGAGGCCGAATCGATCCGCACGATGCCGTAGGGCCGCACGCCCAACTCGCGCAGCCGCTGGGCAATGCGGCAGCCCTTGCGGACCTGCGCCAGGAACCGCCGACGGTCTTCCGCTCCGCCCATCGCCGGGCCGCCGCCGGTGGGCGGCCAGATCGGCGCGGTCACGGTGCCGTAGACCAGGTTTCGGGCACGGGCCTTGTCGGCCAGCGTTTTCAGCTCGTCGTCGGAGGCGTCGATGTCGATGTGCGGGGCAAAAAGAAACAGGTCGGCGCCGTCGAACTTGACGCCGTCGACTTCGGCGGCCGCCGTCAGGTCGAGCATCGTGTCGAGGTCGATCGCCGGTTCCGAGTCGGGGCCTTTGCCGACCACGCCCGGCCAGGCGGCGTTGTGAAGCTTGGGAAAGTTGTTGGGGTGCGGGGGCATGGGTTGGGGGTTGGGGTTTGGGGGTTGGGGTTTGGGGCCGGGGGACTGGGGCCGGGGGGGCTGGGGCTGGGTTTGGGGATTGGGGGACTCGAATTCGTGGTTGGGCGGCGGTAGGGCACCGACGCCAAGTGTGCAGGTTACTCCATCTTTTGTCGCGTTGCTATCCTCCGAAACGCTGGAACGCCGCCCCGGCGGCATGTATCATACGCCGAACAGCGAGAGAATCACCTTATGAAATCGTGCCAAATACTGGCGGCCTTTGCAATCGTTTTCTGGGCGGCGACGTTCGCTTACGGCGACGCCGCGCCGGATCGACGCCCGAACATTCTGCTGGCCATCGCCGACGACTGGGGCTATCCGCACGCCTCGTGTTACGGCGACCCCGTGGTCAAGACGCCGACGTTCGACCGTCTGGCGCGAGAGGGCGTGCTGTTCACTCGGGCCTTTGTGTCGTCGCCCTCGTGTACTCCCTCGCGGGGGGCGATTCTCACGGGCCAGCATTTCTGGCGGCTGCGTAAAGGGGCCGATCTGTGGGTCACGCTGCCGGCCGATATTCCCGTGTATCCCGCGGTGCTGGAAAAGGCAGGTTATTTTGTCGGCTACACGCGCAAGGGCTGGGGGCCGGGCAAGCTCGGCGACCGCACGCGCAACCCGGCTGGGCCGCAATTCAAAGACTTCGACGACTTCCTGAAACAGCGGCCCAACGACAAACCGTTCTGCTTCTGGTTCGGCAGCGTCGATCCGCACCGGCCCTACGACGCCGGCAGCGGCAAAGCAAGCGGCATCGATCCGGCCAAGATCGAGCTGCCCGCCGCTTTGCCCGACACCGAGGAAACCCGCTCGGACGTGGCCGACTACTATTTCGAGGTGCAGCGGTTCGATCGCGAAGTGGGCGAGCTACTCGCTCGTTTGCAGGCGCTGGGCGAGCTCGACAACACGCTGGTGGTGATGACCGGCGACCACGGCATGCCGTTTCCACGCGGCAAAGCCAACCTCTACGATCTGGGCACGCGCGTGCCGCTGGCGATGCGCTGGGGCGACAAGATCAAGCAACCGGGCCGGCGCGTCGACGACTTCGTGCTGCTCGCCGATCTTGCGCCGACATTCGTCGCGGCGGCCGGAGCGGCGGCGCCGGCGGGCACGACGGGCCGCAGTTGCTTGAGCCTGTTGACGTCGGCCGGGAGCGATGCCGCCCGCGACCACATTGTGTTTGGCCGCGAGCGGCACACGCAGGCCCAGGAAGCGCCGCAATCGGGCGGCTATCCGATGCGGGCCATCCGCACCGCCAAATATCTCTACATCCGCAATTTCGCGCCCGACCGCTGGCCGGTGGGCACGCCGAACTACCAACGGGCATTTCTCGACCGCGCTTGGTTGGGCGACACGGACAATGGGCCGAGCAAAGCCTATCTTTGGCTGCACCGCGACGAGCCGGCGGTGCGGCCGTTTTATGCCTTGGCCTTCGACAAGCGACCGGCCGAAGAGCTTTACGATCTGGAAGCCGACGCGGATCAACAGCGCAACGTCGCCGACCTTGCCTCATACTCGGCGGCGAAAAAGGAGCTTTCCGGCCGGCTGATGGCCGAGCTTCGAGAGACCAGCGATCCGCGCGTGGTTGGGGGAGGCGAACAGTTCGACGTCTATCCCTACTACGGCGGCGTGCCCGATTGGCCGTGGAAGTAGGACTTGATATTGCGATTTCCACGATCATTGCCGTCGCTCTGGCGCGCCGCCGGCAGCGGCCCGCCGTCGCCGGGCTAGCGACCGCTTCTTCGTCGCTTGCGACTTGCCGATAGCGTCGGCATCGCCATCGTTGACGCTGGCCGATTGCCGCGACCGTTCCAGTTCGTCCAACAATTCCTGCCCGTCGAAGGGAATCATGTGGGCTTCGCAGAACTGCTTCGACTCCCGCAATGTCGAGATAGCGCGGTCCAGATCGCCTGATCCGTCGTAGAGAATCGCCAACAGGTCCAGACGGTCGCTGATGTCGCTGAAGTCGTAAAGCTTAATGACTCGTGGCCAACTTGGAGTGTTGATCGCCAGGCTGTGAAGCTCAAGGATCTTGCGGATTTCAGCCTCGCGGCTTCGGATGGCGGCGGCGAGGTCGCCACGCAGTTCCGCGATCAGCGAGCGGATCTCTTCGGCACGAATCGAATCACTGAAGTCGGGGCGCGTCGCCAGCGCCGCGCCCAGCCGCGTCGCGATCTTTTCCGCCTTCTTTCGGTCTCCCGCATCGTAAAACGAGTGCAACAGGTCCAGATAAAGAGACTCGATTCCATCCGAGGCGGTCGGCGGTTTTCGAGGGGCAAATTTGTTAGTCATCGGTGGGGCTCGGCATCTTCGGTTCACAGGTCCAAGCAATCGCTTAACGTCCTCGGTAAGAGCGTCGTATTGCGACCACTCCTTTCTTGCGTCTTCCGCTTGCTGCCGCTGTTTGCGGGCGGCTTTGTCGGTGAACCGCTTCTTTTTGCGTTTCGCGCTTTTCCGATCGTGGCCTCGTCCAGGCTGGTGCTTGACGCCACCCTTCGCGCCGCGCTTCTTGCCACCTTTTTTGCGTGCTGCCATGTTCCAACTCCGGCTGACGCATTACTCCATCATGGCACATTCGACGTCGGTAAGGCAACAAAAGTTGTAGAGTTGGTGGTGTCGCAAAGTTGAGCTGCTAATCACACTGACCCGAAGCGTTAGCGAGGAAATGACCGTATTTTGCCTCGCTAACGCTTCGGGTTAGTGTCTCGTCGTCGGCCAACAACTCAAGTTCGCGACGCCACCGTAGAGTTTGATGTGCAGCTTGCGACATTCCGCGTTATGATGATAGGGTAGCATCGTTTCCTTTCCTTCCATTGCCGCAAATGCCCCGCAGCGGGGCAGGAGGTTTTGCTCATGGATCGCACACGCCGAGATTTTTTGGCCGATGTCGGCCGCGGGATGTTGGTCGCCAGCGTGGGTGCCGCAATCGCCGCCGACCTTGAGTTGGTGCCCGCCGCCTTTGCCGACGATCAAGGGCCCGCCCGACTTTCGTTCGGCAAGCTGGAACCCCTGGCCGGGCTGATGCAAGACACGCAGGCCGACAAGCAATTGCCGATCCTGGTCAAGAAACTTCACGACGGCACCTCGTTGCGAGAGTTAGTCGCCGCCGGCGCGCTGGCCAATGCCCGGCAGTTCGGCGGGCACGATTACGTCGGCTGGCACACCTTCATGGCCCTGGCGCCGGCCTTCGAGATGACCAAGGAATTGCCCGACGCGCGCCAGGCCTTGCCGGTGCTCAAGGTGCTGTATCGCAACGCCCAAACCATCCAACGCTCGGGCGGTCCGCGGAACGAGGCCCTCAAACCGGTCGAGCCGCGCAGCCTGCCGGAGGGCCGCACGGGCAGCGAGCTGCTGCGCGAAGCGATTCAAAACCGCGACCTGGCGGCGGCCGACGCCATTCTCGCCGCCCTCACGCGCCGCACGCCGGAGGACGCCTACAACGACCTTCAGCCGATCGTCGAAGAGGCCATCTTCCCCGACGCCGACGGCATCCATGGCGCCGTGCTCGCCTGGCGGGCCTGGGCCACGCTGGACCTGACCGGCAAGGAACATGCCCAGACCTTGTTGCGGCAGTCGGTGCATTTCTGCACCGACCGCGAGCGGCGGACCGACAATGGATTGGAGCCGAGCGTCCGTACGTTGCTGCCGCGCCTGCTGGACCGGCACAAGTTGATCGGCCGCACGCCCGGCACACGCCAGGCCGACGATGCCTGGGTCGACGAGCTCGCCCAAACGATCACCTCCGGCAACCACGAGCGGGCGGCCGATGCGGCGGCCGCCGCCTTGGCCGAAGGATTTGATCCCGAGGCGGTGGGCGAGGCGATCTCGCTGGCGGCCAACCGCTTGCTCTTGGCCGACGCTGGACGTCAGTCGCCCGGCGGCACCGCGGGCACCCAGTTTATGAAGGGCAGGGACAGCGTGCATGGCGACTCGGCCGGCGTACACGCCTCCGACGCCACCAATGCCTGGCGGAATATCGCCCGCGTCAGCAACCCGCGAAACGCCTTCGCCAGCCTGATTGTCGCGGCCTATAACCTGGGCCCGGGGGTGGGAAGTTTCAGCGGCGGGCGCAAGGATCTCTATCCGCTGCCCGAACACCTGGAAAGCGTGCAGGGCAAGGATGCCGCGGCGCTGATCGGCGAAGTGGAGCACGCCATCCGCGCCAACGACCAACCCTTGGCTTGCGCCGCGGTGCATCGCTATGGCGAGCTGGGGCATTCGCCGCGGGCCGTCCTCGATCTGTTCCTGAAGTACGCGATCAGCGAGGACGGCGCGCTGCACGCCGAAAAGTATTACCGCACGGCCAGCGAGGAATTCGCCGCCGCCCGCCCCGCGTACCGCTGGCGGCAACTCGTGGCCCTGGCGAGGGTCACGGCCAGCGAGTACGGCCAGCCGGCGCCGGGTTACGCCGAGGCATGTCAGTTGCTTCAGGTGTAACTGATGACCATTCGTTCGCGGCAAACCACGTTTCCTGAACTCGATGAACCCGATCTGGCGCAGGCTGAGGCGGCGGAAGTCGCTCGGCCCGACGCCACCGCCACCCGCTCGCGGCAGCCGGCCGAGCACTTGCCGTCGAGCACCGCTGGCGAAGTCGGATCGCCGCTGATTCCCCCCATGAGCCTCAGCGGGCAAACGGTGTTCGCGATCGACGCCAACTCGCTCATCTTCCAGGTGTTTCACGCCATTCCGGAAATGACCGGCCCCAAGGGCGAGCCGGTCAATGCCGTGTTCGGCTTCATCCGCGACATTCTCTACATCGCCCAGAACAAGGCGCCGCACTACCTGTTCTGCGCGTTCGATATGGCGGGAAAAACGTTCCGCCACGAACTCTACGCCGACTATAAGGTGCATCGCGCCGAGATGCCCGACGAACTGGTGCCGCAGTTCGCGGCCATCCGCCGCGTACTGGAGGCCCTGGGCATTCCCATTCTGGAGCTGGAGACCTATGAGGCCGACGATATTCTGGCCACGTTGGCCCGCGTCAGCGAAGAACTTGGCGGCGAGTGCTACCTGGTCACGGCCGACAAGGACTGCCGGCAGCTTATCACTGAGCACGTCAAGGTCTACAATGCCCGCAAAGATTTGGTTTACGACGCCGCCGAGCTGGCCAAAGACTGGGGCGTATCGCCCACCCAGGTCGTCGACTTCCAGGCGTTGGTCGGCGACCCGGTCGACCACGTGCCGGGCGTGCCGCTCATCGGACCCAAGCTGGCCAAGGAGTTGCTGCAAAAATACGGCACGCTCGACGCGGTGCTCGACCATGCCCACGAAGTTTCCGGCGCCAAGCGAAAGCAGAACCTGATCGCTTCGCGCCAGCAGGCTATGCTCAGCCGCGAGCTGGTGCGGCTCGATGCCCATGTGCCCGTCGAGATCGACTGGGCGCACGGGCGGCTGGGCGGCTTCGACCGCCAGCGGGCATTGGCGATCTTCGCCGAATATGGCTTCCATCGTTTCGGCGATCAGCTTCGCCAGCTCAATGTGAGCGAAGCGCCGCCGACCTGGGAAGCGGATTACCGCCTGGTCGACACGCCGGAACTTTTCGAGCAGTTCATGCTGGAGCTGCGGGGGCAAGCGTGCATCTCGATCGATACCGAGACCACGAGCATCGCCCCCACGCAGGCCGAACTGGTCGGCTTCTCGTTCGCCTTCAAGCCGGGCGTGGCGTATTACTTGCCTGTGCGGGCGCCGGTGGGCGGGCCGCGGCTGAATCTCGACACGGTGCTCGCCGCGCTGCGGCCGATTCTCGAAGACCCGGCCATCGGCAAGATCGGGCAAAACTTGAAGTACGACATCCTCGTGCTGCGCGCGGCGGGCATCAATATGAAGGGCGTCGTGTTCGACAGCATGGTCGCCAGCTATCTGCTCGATGCCGGCGAGCGGAACCACAATCTCGACGAACTGGCCCAACGCTATCTCAATCACGCGACCATTCGCATCACCGAGCTGATCGGCACCGGCAAAGAGCAGAAGCACATGGACGACGTGCCGCTGCCGGCCATCACCTCCTATGCCTGCGAAGACGCCGACGTGCCATTGCGACTGATGCCGCTTCTCACGCCCAAGCTGCGCGAGCAGGGGCTGACCGAGCTCTTCGAGCAGCTCGAGCTGCCGCTGATCGACGTGCTGGCTGAAATGGAACACAACGGCATCCGCGTCGATGTTGCCCGGCTGGCCGAGTTGAGCCGGCAGTACGGTGAACGGTTGGTGTCGCTGGAAAAGGATGTCTACGATCTGGCCGGGCACCCCTTCAACATCGGTTCGACCAAGCAGTTGCAGCAGGTGCTGTTCGAGGAGCAGAAGCTGCCGGTGATCACCAAGGTGAAAACCGGTCCGAGCACCGACGTGAGCGTGCTGGAAGAACTGGCCCGGCAACACCCGCTGCCAGCCAAGATTATCGAGTATCGCCAGTTTGCCAAGCTTAAGAACACCTACGTGGATGCCTTGCCGGCCCTGATCAACCCGCGCACGGGCCGGGTTCACGCCTCGTTTCAGCAGGCGGTGGCTGCGACGGGGCGGCTCAGCTCGAGCGACCCGAATCTGCAAAATATTCCGATCCGCACCGAGGATGGGCGCGCCATTCGCTCTGCGTTTTGGCCCGCCCACGAGGGCTGGAGCCTGCTGGCAGCCGACTATTCACAGATCGAGCTACGCGTGCTGGCACACTTCTCGGGCGACGAAACCCTTTGCACCGCTTTCGCTTACGACGAAGACATCCACGCTCGCGTGGCCAGCCAGGTATACGGCGTGCCGCTGGAGGAGGTGACTTCGGAGATGCGGAGGACGGCCAAGGCGGTGAACTTCGGCGTAATTTATGGGCAAAGTCCGTTCGGTTTGGCCAAAACTTTGGGCATCGAAAAGGAGGTGGCGACGACGTTTATCGAGAGCTATTTCAACCGCCATCCGGGCGTGGAAAAATTCTTGCGCGAAATACTGGTCGAATGCCGTGAAAAGGGGTATGTTAGTACGATCTTGGGGCGGCGGCGAGCCATTCGCGGCGTGCGTCCTGATCCCGGCCGGCAGCGAAACCTTTCTGAGCGGACAGCCATCAACACGGTGATCCAGGGCTCGGCGGCCGATTTGATTAAACTGGCAATGATTGCCGTCTACCACCGAATGGCCCGTGAGGGGCTGCGGTCCAAACTGTTGCTGCAAATCCATGATGAGTTGGTGTTCGAGGTTTCGCCCGACGAAATCGAACCGATGAAGCGTCTGGTAGTCGAAGAAATGACCGGTGCCCGGAAGCTGGCCGTGCCGTTGAAGGTCGACGTGGCGATCGGCCGCAACTGGGCGGAAGCGGAATGATCATCATTGGGCTGCTGGGCGGAATCGCCAGTGGCAAGAGTTTGGTGGCCGAGCAGCTTTGTCAGCTTGGGGCGGGTTTGCTGGACGGCGACCGCGCCGGCCATGAAGTGCTGCGGTTGACCGACGTGCGACAATTAGTGCGTGAGCGTTGGGGCGACGGCGTGTTCGGCCCCGACGGACAAGTCGACCGAAAGGCGTTGGGGCGGACCGTATTTGACCCGTCGCCTGAAGGCCGACGCGAGTTGGAATGTTTGGAGGCGATCACCCATCCCCGCATCACGGAGCGTTTACGGCAGCAGGCGGCCAACCTGGCCGCGGAAGGAAGGGCCGTGGCGGTTCTCGATGCACCGGTCATGTTGAAGGCGGGCTGGGACAAGTTTTGTAACCACATCGTTTTTGTTGAAGCGCCGCAGGAGATGCGTCAAGCCCGAGCGTTGGCGCGCGGCTGGCGTCAGGAGGACATTGCCGTCAGAGAATCAGCCCAGGAACCGATCTCGATCAAGCGCACCCGCGCCGACCGGGTGATCGACAACTCCGGCAGCCGCGAACAAACGCGGGCCCAAGTGGAGCGTTTGTGGCGCGAGTTGATCGAACCATCGACGCCTGACGTCTGACGCCTTGCACAGGGTGGGCCGGCGCTCGCAAGCTCGCTGGTCCCACCCTACCCCCCGTCCCAACGTTTTGTTACTTTTTCGTTCAATCCATTCTTTTCCGTTCATCCATCGTGTAAGCTAGTAAGAGCCTACCGCTGGCGTCTTCTGTGCGCCGGCACTCGCCCTTTTCGGGAGTCTTTCAATCATGGCACAAATCAAAAGCACCAAACCGCACAAAACCCGCCGGCACGAAGACGGCAAGTCGTACGACGGCCACGACGACCATTCGCACAACCACGACGGCCAGCAGCCCGACGGCAACCAGGCCGACGATCTCGCCCAGCAGCTTTCGCTGGCCGAAGAGCTGGCCGAAGAAGCCGAGTTCGGCGAGCATGACGAAATCCACGAGCGCTACGAGTTGATCAAGCAAGGCGAGATCCACATCGCCGAGCTGCAGCGCATGACCATGCCGCAGTTGATCGAGCAGGCCCGCAAAGAAAACATCACCGACTACATGGGGATCAAGAAGCAGGACTTGATCTTCAAGATTCTCAAAGAACGGGTGAAGCTGAACGGGCTGATGTTCGGCGAAGGAACGCTGGAGGTGCTGCCCGACGGCTTCGGCTTCCTCCGCAGTCCCGACTATCACTATCTCTCGTGCCCCGACGACATCTACGTCTCGCCCAGCCAGATTCGCCGCTTCGGCCTGCGCACCGGGGCCACGGTGTCGGGGCAGATTCGGCCGCCCAAGGAGAGCGAGCGTTATTTCGCGCTGTTGCGGGTGGAGGCGATCAACTATCAAGACCCCAACGTGCTGACCGAGAAGGTCTTTTTCGACGACCTCACGCCGCTGCACCCCGACAAGCGCGTGGTGCTGGAAGTCGACCCGGAAGAGGTCAACATGCGGGTGGTCGATCTGATCGTGCCGATCGGATTCGGTCAGCGGGGGTTGATCGTCAGTCCGCCGCGGGCCGGCAAGACGATCCTGCTGCAAAAGATGGCCAAGAGCGTGCTCACGAACCATCCCGAGGTGTACGTGATCATGCTGTTGATCGACGAGCGCCCGGAAGAAGTGACCGACATGGAGCGGCAGGTGAAGGGTCCGAACTGCGAGGTGATCAGTTCGACGTTCGACGAGCCGTCGTCCCGGCACATTCAGGTGGCCGAGATGGTGATCGAGAAGGCCAAGCGGATGGTGGAGTACGGCCACGACGTGGTGATCTTTCTCGATTCGATCACGCGGCTGGCCCGCGCCTGGAACGCCGAAGTGCCGCACTCCGGTAAGATCCTGTCCGGCGGCGTCGACGCCAACGCCCTGCAAAAGCCCAAGCGGTTCTTCGGCGCCGCCCGCAAGGTGGAAGAAGGCGGCTCGCTGACGATCATCGCCACGGCCCTGGTCGACACGGGCAGCAAGATGGACGAGGTGATTTTCGAGGAGTTCAAGGGCACCGGCAACTTGGAGGTGGTGCTCGACCGCAAGCTGGTCGACAAGCGCGTCTGGCCGGCGATCGACATCAACCGCAGCGGCACGCGCCGCGAAGAGATGCTGCTCGATCCGGACGAGCACCGCCGCATCTGCGTGCTGCGCCGCGTGCTGAACGACATGAACCCCGTGGAGGCGATGGAGTTGCTCGTCACTCGGATGGCGAAGACCAAGAGCAACGCCGAGTTTCTGATGAGCATGAATATGAAGTGAGAAGCTTCGCGCCAGTAATTGACGGAGGTGGCATGAAAGTCCGGCCAGCAGGCGGGTTGCTCCAGGAACGGATCCATGCCAGGAAACGGACTTCTCATGGTCTGCCTTCGGCATCCCGGCCGCGACGGAGAGTCGTCGTACAAAGCACTCTTGAGCCTGTCTCTGCCGGGCGCCTATTATAGACCGAGTCGGTCCCTCGTGCCAATCTGCCGCCTGCGCGATCGGCAAACGATGCCGCGGGATTGAACGTCGCCGACCAGGCGCGGGATTGGGGCTTTTGGATCTGCGCCAGCAGAGATATGGGATACGACGGACCCGGAAAAGGGACCCGGAAAAGGGGATAAGTCCCATTATTGACAGGATGGACGGCACCATATATCGTCAGCGCATGCCAAGAGCCGCTCGCGTCGCCCCTGGTGGCATGGTGTTTCACGTCCTCAATCGCGGCAACGACCGCCGAGTGATTTTCGACGATCGCGCCGACTACGAAGCCTTCTTGCGCGTGAAGGAAAACCAAGACACCTTGATGATCGTGCCGAACCGGGCGCAGGGGCCAAAAGCCAAATCGACCGCCTCCGGGTAGGCCGCGAAGCCGTCCGTGCTGATTTGGATGAGCTAGCGCAAGGCGAACGAGGCGACTTCCACCGCTTTATAAACGGTGCGGGCCTTCACAAAACCGAGCCGGCGATAAAGCTTGATCGCGCCCTCATTCTGGGCCGTCACCTCCAGAAACACCCGTCGCAAGTTCGCCCGGCGAAAACCGCTCAGGGCCTGGTGCATCAGGCAAGAGCCGATTCCCCGATTGCGGTGTTCGGGCACGATGCCCAGGTTTTGGATGGCCCCCATGCCCGAACGGTCGCGGATGCCCTGGACGGTGCCGCAAAACTCCGCTCCGCCGTCGTCGTAGACCACCAGCCAGGTGGCGTCGGGCAAAAAGCCGTCTTTGTGGCTGATCTCCTGCATCAGCCGCACGCAGCCGTCGTAGTCGCCCAGGCAGGGAAAAACGTTGGCGTCGATTTCGGAGCGGAAGCTGTTGAACTTGCACTCGGCATGCGCCGGCAGCAGATCGGGCCGCCAGGCGACGAAGCGATAGCCCGGCGGCAGCGTGCGTTCGGGCGGCAAAAACCCGCCCAGGTCGATCTCCATGCGGAAGCGCTTGAAATACGTCAGACCCATTGACCGCGGCCCGTGCTGGCGACAGAACAAGTGTAGCTTTTGAAACTCCCTGCCAGAGAGTCATTCTCATCGTAGCGGCGCGCCGGGGGAGGGTCAACTTTTCGCTTGCGGCACGCGCGACTATTCCTTGGCGCCTTCGGGCGGCGGCAGAGGCTCCGGCGCCGGGCCGTTGTCGAGCGGCTCTCCCAACGCGCCACGAAGCTGGCCGAGATAGCCGCGCACCAGGCCGCGGCCAAGCCGCACTGTTTCGGGATCGCGCATCTGAACGCGCGTCAGTGTGTTCACAACGAGCGGCTTGAAGAGCGAGTAAAGCTCCATGCCCTGCATCGTGCTGCCCACCAATTCCAACACCACCTGGTTTTCCGCGATCTCGACTTTCAGCCGCTCGACCTGCGTGTTTTCGTCGAAGCGGGAGCGGTCCATTTTCAGAAGCATGGCCACCGCCCTGCCGGAGTCGTCGCGATCGACCTGAGGGTGCAGATCGAGCATTTGGTCGCGCTGGCGGCGTGCCGCGTCGAGCTGCTTTGTCAGGTCGAGCCTGATTCTTTCGTCCGGCGTCGAATCAAGCTCGCGCTTCAACTCGGCGATGCGATCGTTGACCGACGTGAGCCGCAGTCCGGAGAAGGACAAAATCAAGTCGATCACGTCGTCCATCGTTTCCAACGGCGGGGTCGCCGCCAGCTTCTCTCGCATCCGCAGCCGAAACGTCTCTTCGGCGTTCAAGGGCGCCTCGCGGACCGAGCCTTGCTCTGCACGGCGGTCCAACCGATCTGCGAAGCGGGTCATGGCCCGATTGGCCAAAGCGACCACGTCGGTCTGAAAGCGGAGGCTGCCGTCGAGCAGGCCCCGCGGCCGGCCGTCGTCGCGGCGCTGCATCGTGCCGCGCAAATCGAGGTCGACCAGCGTCGGTTCCGACGACCATGCCGAACGACGTAACTTCGCGGCGCCGATCAGATGCACCGTGTCGCGGTTCAGGTTCGTCTCAGCCGGATCGAAACGAAGCCGCAAATACTCCAAGCCGCGCTCTTCGTCGAGCAACGGCTGAATGAGGGCGACGATCCCGTCGTTCAGCTTG
This sequence comes from Pirellulales bacterium, assembly GCA_035533075.1. NCBI lineage: Bacteria > Pseudomonadati > Planctomycetota > Planctomycetia > Pirellulales > Pirellulales bacterium. Next base: position 23,172 of record DATLUO010000276.1, read on the forward strand.
AGAACGTCGAGCGAGGACGAGCCGGATGCCTGGGCGCCCGAGAGCGATCCCAACAATTGGCCGACCGGTCCTTCGGGGTCGGTCAGTCTCCGCAGACGCTCGCCGCGCTGCGCCCGCCGTTCGGGCGATGCTCGACGCGGGGCGCCGTTCTCCTGAGCCGACACTTGGCCGGCAAACACGAGCGCGATCAGCGTATAGAGAAGCGTATGGAGAGCAGGACGTTTCATGATGGGCGACCTCCTTCGGTTGCTTGGGGTTACGCGCATTCTACCAAGCCGGCGGCCAGTCGTCAGGCATCAGCAGCTTTCTGAACCCTGAACCCCGAACCCTGAACCCCGGACCCCCACGTTACTCCAGCCCCAACGCCAGGTGCATGCTCGACTGGTCCATGTGGCATACGAAGAGCAAACGGTCGGCCAATTGAGTCCAGGTCACCCACGACTGAAACTGCTCGTCCTTCTTCTTTTCATCCTTCTGGCGGCCGTCCCAGAGGAACTCGAACGCCGGTCTGCCCAATGAGGCCAACTTGCGCCAGCCCGCCAGATTGACATAAACGAGAGCGTTGGGCGTGCCAGCCGATGCCCAGTGCTGCTGGCTGGCAAGTTGCGTCCACAAGGAGTTGCCGGCGTCGCCGGCCCCGGCTTGCTCAATCGCCGTAGAAGACGTGCCCAGCCAGAACCAGTGCCTTTGATCGACGCCGTAGGCGAACTCCTGTTGCGGTCGGCCGGGGACCATACCCGACACCGATGTGGTCGTGCGGCCATCACGCTCGGTCGACTTCAGCGAGGCGATGTGTTTGCCCGACTCGCGGTTGGCCGCTTCCACGGTCGCCGAAAGCAGCGCGTGAAGCAACGGCTCGATATTCTCGGCCAGTGCCAGTCGGCCGCCGCCCGGCTCAACGGGCCGTGTCTCGATGCCGGCCACTATGTCGAACGGCAATGATTTCGACTGGGAGACTGATTTCGACTGGGAGAGCGTCGCCAGCGATTCTGCCCCGCCGGAGACCCATAGGCCCCAGTCGGGGCCAAGGCCCGCCGAGAGCGCCCACAGGAGAATCCGTTCGTGGTGCTTGTTCGTTTCCGACATCGACGACTTTGCCGCCGCTTGCCATTGGCGGGCGACGGCCGACCGCGTCAGACGGCCGATGTCGATGTGCCCCGCCACCGCCAGCAACGATTTCGCGGGAATCTTGTCGATGAATTGCGAGGGACCCGCCACGCTCGACACCACGTCGCGCGCGGCATCGGGCAAACTTTCGGCGATCCACTGCGAGGCGAGTTCGATGCGGAGCTGGGGCGCGAGTTGCACGCCGGCAGCCACATATTGCGTCGCCCGCCATACGGCAAACAGCGCGGCTTGCGTCCGGGCTTCTTCGGAATCAGGCGGCTTGCGGCCTAAATCGGCGGCCAGAATCGCCTCCCACGCCCGTGGATTGATCCACAGGCGTGCCACGCATTGCGTTGCCAACCGCTCGCGGGCGGCGCGATAGGCCGGCGATGCGGCCAACGACGACAAGCCGTCTTTCGTGGCATGCCGGTCGAGCACCGAGCGGAGCAAGCTTTCGCTGGTGCTCACGGCGGCCATGCTGCCCACCGAGGCGATGAAGAATTCCGATTGGTCGTCGTCGGGCAACACCACATCGACCGAAACGGGGCCGCCGGCCACCGTCAGGGTGTGCTTGCCTTTCCATCGTCCGGCCTGCCGGCGGGCCGCCACCAGGTTGTCGAGCGTGCGTCGCATGAATTGCTCGTCGGCCGAGTCGACCAACAACAGCGCCGAAGGTTTCTGCTTGGCGGGATTTTCCGGAGGCCGGATGGCAAACAGCACCTTCTTGCCCAGCAGCTTCTGGCCGATTTCGCGCGGCGCGGCGCCGGTCCGCCGGCGGATCTCCGCGCCGAGTTGGGCCAGGCCTTCCCGGTGCCGTTCCAGCGCGTCGGCAACGGGCGGGAAACGCCGCAGCCGTTGGTGCATGGGAGAGTCGATGAACTGCTCCCAGTGTTCGGCAAGGTTGTCGATCTCCAGGCAAAGTCCAAGGTCGGCATCGACCCAGTTCGCGAGGCTTTTTTCGCCGACGCCGGTGCGCGGCGGCGGGCCAACATCGCCGGAGAATGCCTGGCTGGCGGATGCCAAAACGGCGACGAACGAGATGACCCACAGTCGCTTCGAGAGCGCGATCATGAACGGCGTCCCTCATCGCCGACTCCCCAAAGGCGGAGAAACCCGGTAATCGCGCCCACGGTCGGCTGCGTCACCGGCTCGAGGCCGTCGGCCACGTCTTGCGCCCAGTCGGCGGCGGGAATCAATCCCATCAACTCGTTGGCATTCGGCCCGCTGGACAAGGCGGTCGGCGCGGGAGCGACGCCCTGAGTTCCGGCGCGCCGGGAGCGGGCGTTCCCTACGGTAGGCGTCTGAGCGAGGTGCGGTTGATCGTGAAAGGCGCCGCCGAGCGACTTCGGGCTGTTCGTGGCGACCGGTCGGCTCGGCTTGATGACCCAACCGAGTCCGACGGCCAGTAGCAAGGTCGCCGCCAGGGCCAAGACCGTGGCAGCGCGGCGCCACGGCAGCCGCACCGTCGCGGGTTCGAGTTGCGCCAGCACCCGTCGCGTGACCCATTCCGGTTCGGCGGGGATGGCGGCTTGCCGCAAGCCGGCGAAAACCGCTTCATAGGAGCGCGCCAAACTCCGGCAATTGCCGCAATCGCGGACATGGTCGGTCAAATCGTCGGCCGAAGAAATCGTCCGGCGCTCGTCGAGCACCTCGTTCAGACGGACCTCAAAATCTTCACACCGCATCGTTTCATTCCTCCACGACACCACGCCGCCGCAAATGGTCGGCCAACTCGCGGCGGGCGCGATGCACCCACGTCTTAACCGTTCCCACGGGGCAACCCAATACCTCGGCCACTTCGGCGTAGCTCAACTGCTGCTCATGGTACAGCACAAACGCCTGACGGTATTCCTCGCGCAATCGCCCCAAAGCCAACGCGACTTCCTCGCCCAAGTGCCGCTCGCCCACGAGGGTCCGCGCGTCGATCAACTCGTCGACCTCCAGCGACGGCTTGGGCAGCCGTCGGCGAGAGGCCAGCATCGTGCGGCAGCGATTGCCGGCGATGGCCAACAGCCAGGGACGAAAGTCGCGCCGGCTGTCGTAACTCGCCAAACTGCGCAAGGCCCGCACCAACGATTCCTGCGTCACGTCTTCCGCATCCTGCCGGTGACCGAGCATCCGGAAACAAAGGCCGAACACCTCGCCGCGGAAGCGGTCGACCAATTCGGTCATGGCGGATTGCTCGCCCGACAGGCTGCGCCGAACCAGCTCGGAGACTTCGTCCGGCAATTGCTCACCTCGGCTGCCTGCAAGCCACTCCATGAAACGATACCCGACACGGGCCGCACCGGTTTCAGGCAATTTGGATCAAGCTAAAACTCGCACGGCGGTGGCAAAGTGTAAAAAAGGGCGGCTCAGGGCGATTTGACCGCCTCGCGCACCACCTGCCGGGCCAGCTTGAAGGCGGCCGAAAGAACCTGGGCACGGGCCTCCATCTGCTCGCTGCTGAAACTGCGGGCCGACGTGTTCCTCGCCAGCCCCGCGATTTCAATCGTCAACGGCAACAGATCGAGAAACTCTCGATAGCGTCGTTTCAGTGGTTCGTCGTCCGCAGAGGCCATTATCGGCGTTTGAAGAACTTATTGAGCACGTCCGCGGCGGCCGAGCGGCTATCGACTTGCGAGTTGCTGGGGCGTGCCGGGAGCTTTCCCGGTCCTGCTTTGGCAGGGGCGGACTTTGCGGCAACGGGTTCTGGCTCCGGATCGACCGCAGCCTCGACCGCTTGTGCGGCGGCGTGTCCGTTTCCCATCTCGATCTCGCCCGTTTCATTCATCTGAATGACGCGGGTTTCGGCGTCGCCGACCTTGGAGTCGCCGTCGCTCAACCACTGGCTGACATCGAGTTTTTGCTTGTCGCTCTGGCCGTGGGATTCGGCCGTCCGCGCCGCGGCTTCCTTGACGCTTTCGACCTTGGGGCGCTTTTTGGCGACAGCGGGAGCCGGAACGAGCACCTCGAATTCAAGGGGACCAATGGTGAGATGGTCGCCTTGCTTCAACTCGCGCTCGCCGACGATTCGCTCGCCATTGACGATCGTGCCGTTCTTGCTGCCAAAATCCCGTATGGCGACGAAGCTCTCTTCGATCAGCAGCACACAGTGGTGCCGGCTGATCAAGTCGCTTCGGGGCCGAAGTTGGCAGTCTTCGGCCCGGCCAATGAAGAACTTCGGCCCAGGAACGGGAAGTTCCTGTCCCGCGTTCTTCCCAACTAAAACCTTTAGGCGTACTTCCATTTGTGTGACATCGCTCCGCAGAAGGTTACGGATGGAATTGAATTAAGGGATCAGCGCTGAGGCCAACCCTTCGGCTGAACGAGTGTCACAACATCGACCACGAAACGCACGCATCCAGTTACGTCCGGCTATATGATTAACCGCCCCTGACATTCATCGACCGCCCGACCACGCCAGCGTTGAACATAAACGCCAAGCGCGCAGCCACAATCCTACAAATCCAGTTGAATGAAATTCGCTAAAAACCGTGTGGGCACCGCCGCCGCCTGACCGCGACGCCGCGAACGCTGTACGGTGCCTCTTCTTCCTCTCCCCAGCAGTTTCTCACAATTTACTGACAATGCAATCCCTCATTGCGAGGGATGAACACGGAATTTTGCAGCACGGCGAGCAATTACGGAAGACCACCGGGAGCATAACCGATTGCGGCGGTCATGTCAAAAAATCTGCAAAGAATTCAGCCGTCAGCGTCGTTGCGTCCATTCAGGGCGGCCCAGCTTTTCCTCGACGAGCCGCGCGGCCGCTTGCTGTTCCTGCTCGGTGAGCGGCTGAACCTCGCCCTGCCAGCCAAGTTCGCTCAGCAACGCGCGGCTCACGAGCGTTTGCCATTCTTCGGGCGGTAGGCTTACCCCCGAGAGGTTCCGGATGCCGCGCAACTCGGGTGCTGCCGGAGAGGCTTCCAGCAAGATGCTGCCGTGCTGCAACAAGGCCCCTTTGACGCGGCGCTGCGCGCTTCCCACGACTTTCGCTTGGCCGATCAGCACGTCTCCTTCCGCCCGCCGCCGGAAGCACATAAAGGGGAGGGGTCCAATTATGGTCTCGGCCGTGGGGCACAGCGTGGCCGCCACGCCCGATTGCGCGAGCAGATCGAGCAATGCGCCGTGGATCCGGCGGACCAGACGCCGCTGTTCGACCGGGCCACGGGAAAATTCTCCCGGCCAAGGCAGCGCCAGCGAATAGGTGATTTCGCGGTCGTGCAGGATGGCGCCGCCCCCGCTCGGCCGACGCACCAGCCGGCAGCTTAGGCTGGCCGCGTGCGACTGCCGGTCGGCGACGTTCTGGAAATACCCCAACGAAAGCGTCGGCTCCGACCAGCGATAGACGCGCAATTGACCGCCACCGAGCGCCGCTTGGCCGAGCAGCACCTCGTCGACCGCCATGTTCCAGGCGCCGCACCGCGGCGGATCAAGCAGAACTCGGCGAAAAGGCATTTGCGAAAACGACGGGCGAGACGGCGGCGGCGGAGATCGTCGAACACGGACCACTTTCGATTTTACGACCGGCGGCATGCTTCCGTAAGGCGGGATCGAGGCGTGCCGCCCAAGGCAACGAGTCGCTGCCAATCGGGGCCGTCGGCTATCGAGAGGAGTTCGCTGGACCCCAGCTTTGGCCAACTGACAGATTCTGTCAGTTGATCGGGTGTTCCGCGTCCCGCCGGCAAGCCAGCGAAGATCATCGCGATCTAAAACACTTGTAATTGTCAAAGATCAAACGTCAGGCATGGGAGCCTGATGGGCCGGCATGGGAAACGCGGTCGCGGGCCGTTTTCTTTCTGCCGTTACCAGTAATACGCGAAACACCGGCCGCGAATTCCCAAAAAAATTCCGCCGACTACCAGCCAGCCGTTTACTCTGCGCTCATGCGACACGCGTGTCGCCTCGGCGAGTGCCGCCGCCGACGAACGGGCCGCCCTCGCTTGCGCCGCGCGCGGCGCATTTGCCGACCGTAGCCCTTTCGCTCCGCGAGAGGAAAGCCGCATGCTCCGTGCCCATGCGACACGCGTGTCGCATCGGCACGCGCTGCCGGAGACGAACGGGCCGCAGGCACTTCGGCCGCGCGCGGCGCAAGTGCCGACCGTAGCCCTTTCGCTGGAGCGAGAGGAAAGCCGTTCACCTCGCGACCCATGCGACACGCGTGTCGCATCGGCACGCGCTGCCGGAGACGAACGGGCCGCCGCCACTTTGGCCGCGCGCAGCCAAA
>DATLUO010000277.1 GCA_035533075.1 Pirellulales bacterium
TAACGCTTTGATTGTGGTCGATGGCCGCGGATTTGTCACCTGCGCGATTCTTCGCAGCTTCCAGCGACGCATGGGCTGCGGCGTAGGGTGGGACCAGCGAGCTTGCGAGCGCCGGCCCACCATTCCAAGGCGTCGGGTTTCAGGCGTCAGGCGTCAGGACAAACAACCTGACGCCTGATGCCTGTCGCCTGTCGCCTAACGATGGTGGGCCGGCGCTCGCAAGCTCGCTGGTCCCACCCTACACTCACCCGGAATCGACGACGGACCGAGCACTAGCCGTCGCTCGGCATCGGACCTTATAATCCGTGCTTTTGCCCGCTAGCTTGAAATGGCCGATATCGAAGAGCGCGAACAAGAACCGGGCCGGCTGGCCGACGAAAAAGTGCTGGTGCTCGACTTCGGTGCGCAGTACGCGCAACTGATCGCCCGGCGGGTGCGCGAACGGCATGTCTATTGTGAGATCGTGCGGCATACGATCACGGCCGAACGCGTGCGGCAGCTCGCTCCCAAAGGGCTGATTTTTTCCGGCGGGCCAGCCAGCGTCTACGAGCCGGGTGCGCCGAAATGCGATCCCGATCTGTTCCGCCTGGGCATTCCCGTTTTGGGCATCTGCTACGGCATGCAGCTCGCCTGCGAGGTGCTGGGCGGCGCCGTGCGCAGCGCCCCTGCCCGTGAATATGGCCGTGCCGCACTGACGATCGGCAACGCCGACGACCTGCTCGCCGGCCTGCCGACGCAAACCGAGGTCTGGATGAGCCACGGCGATCAAGTCGTTTCGGTCGGCGGCGACTTCGTGCCGTTGGCCGCCACGCGCACCTGCCCCATCGCGGCGGTCAAGCACGCCTCGTTGCCGATCTACGGAGTGCAGTTCCACCCGGAAGTGACGCACACGCCGCTGGGCGGGCAAATGCTGGGCAACTTTCTGTCGCGCGCCTGCGGCTGCCACGGCCGCTGGCAGTTGGGCGACTTCGCTCAGGAGGCGATCGACCGCATCCGCCGGCAAGTCGGCGACCGTCGCGTGTTGTGCGGATTGTCCGGCGGCGTCGATTCGTCGGTCGTCGCGGCGCTCATCTACCAGGCCATCGGTCCGCAACTCTCCTGCATTCTGGTCGATAACGGTCTGCTGCGAAAAGAGGAGGAGGCCACCGTCATTCGCGAATTCTCGAACCATTTCAAGACCGACCTGCACGTGGTCAAGGCCGAAGACCGTTTTCTGGCGACCCTGGCCGGCGTCACCGACCCGCAGGAGAAGCGCCGCCGCATCGGCCGGGCATTCATCGAGTGTTTCACCGACGAAGCGGCCAAGGTCGAAGGCGCCGAGTTTTTGGCCCAGGGCACGCTCTATCCCGACGTGATCGAAAGCGGGGCGGCCGCCGACGGCCCGGCCGCCACGATCAAGCTGCACCATAACGTGGGCGGCCTGCCCGAAGACCTGTCGTTCAAGCTGATCGAGCCGTTGCGAGACTTGTTCAAAGACGAAGTGCGGCGTCTGGGCTTGCAGCTCGGCTTGCCGGAAGAGATCGTCTGGCGGCATCCATTTCCGGGGCCGGGCCTGGCGGTGCGGTGCCTGGGCGAGGTGACGCGAGAGCGGCTTCAGCGGCTGCGCGAGGCCGATGCCGTCGTCGTGGCCGAGATCAAGGCCGCCGGCCTCTATCGGCAAACGTCGCAGGTGTTTGCCGTGTTGTTGCCGGTGCAAAGCGTCGGCGTGATGGGCGACGCGCGGACATACGAGGACGCCATCGCCGTCCGCTCCATCGACACCGAAGACTTTATGACGGCCGACTGGAGCCGGCTGCCCTACGATTTATTGGCCCGGATTTCGACCCGCATCATCAACGAAGTGAAGGGCGTGAACCGCGTGGTCTACGACATCAGCTCCAAGCCGCCCGCGACGATCGAGTGGGAGTGAGAAGCCGTCCGAAAACTCTCGTGAGGCGCCCGCCGGACAAACGGGATGCCGCCGTTCATCGGCGGCGCCACGATTGACACCTGCCGCCAAGCGGCCAACAATCAGGTTGTACTAGCGATGCCGTATCCGCCACCCTCAACTGAGGGTAAAAGTCCGCGTCCGCCCCGCCATCTGGAGCGCGATCATAATGCATCTGACCTCATCGCCTCCGCCGCCCAACGCCGATGCGGACAACTTCTATCCTACTGGAGACGGTCGTCCCATGGCCGAAACCCCGGTTCACCGCCAGAACTTGACGAACTCGATCGAGGTCTTGGGGCTCTGGTTCGCCGACGACCCCCTGGCCTATGTGTCGGGCAACATGTTCATCTACTACGAGCCCGGCAACCGGCTGAAACACGTTTCGCCCGACGTTTTCGTGGCGCTGGGCGTGCCGAAAGACAAAGAGCGGAAAGCCTACTACGTGTGGGAAGAAGGCCGCGCTCCCGATCTGGTCATCGAGCTGACCAGCGCCAGCACCCGCGGCGAAGACACCGGGGGCAAAAAATCGCTCTATCAGGACGTTCTTGTCGTTCCCGAGTACATCTTGTTCGATCCCTACGGTGAATACCTCAAGCCGGCCCTACAGGGTTTTCGGCTGCGGGAAGGCAAATACGTCGAAATCCCGCAGGTCGGCGGTCGGCTGCCCAGCGAAGTGCTCGGTCTGCACTTCGAAGGCCACGGCAAGGAGCTTCGGCTTTACGATCCGACCACGGGCCGCTGGCTTCCCACGCTCCTGGAACTACAGGCCCAGACCGAGGCGAAACTTGGCGAGACCGATGCCCAACTTCGCCAGACCGCCGCCGAGCGCGACCGCGCCACCGCCGAAGCGGAGCGTCTGGAAAAAGAGCTGGCCGAACTGCGGCAACGTCTAGGTCAAAGCGAAACGTAATTCGCGTTGCAATCTGGCGTTCCAACCGGCCGATGACTACAATAGCGGAGTCGCGCGGGACGACGTGGACTTGCTGTCGCCTCACTCACGCAGCCCCACTGCGGGGCTGAACTGAGCGTCGCCTTTTTGCCGAAGGGAAAACCCATGCGCTATCGCGTCTTGTCCGTGCTCGCTCTGTGTGCCGCGACACTGCTGGCCGCCAGCGATGATGCCCGTGGACAATTTCGCGGTGGGCGGCGACGAGGTGGCGGCGGCGATCCCTACGGCCGAGATATGCAGGCGCCGCCTGCGGTCGAAACGAAAAAGTCCGAAGAAGAGAAGAAGGACGAAAAGGCCGACGAGAAAAAGGATGACGAGAAGAAACCGGAGGAAAAGAAGGACGAAGGCCCGCCACCCATCCAGCGGCCGCTCGAACCCGACCGGCCGCCCGACCCCTCCGAGCTGACAGCCAAGCCCGACAAAGACGGCAAAATCTCCTTCAGCTTCAACGGGCAGCCTTGGCCCGCCGTGCTCGAATGGCTGGCCGACATCTCCGACATGAGCCTGGAGTGGGATGAAGCGCCGGCCGGATATGTGAACCTCACCACGCACGGCTTCTACTCCGTCGACGAGGTCCGCGACATGCTCAACTCGTATCTGCTCAACAAGGGCTTCACCGTCCTGCGCAACGGCGAAGTGCTGATCGTCATGAACCTGAAAAAGCTCGACTACAGCCTGGTGCCGCGCGTCAGGCCCGACGATCTCGATCAGCGGGGCACCTATGAGTTGGTGCGGACCTTCTTCGATCTCGATTGGTTGGTCGCCGAAGCGGCCGCCGAAGAGATCAAGCCGCTGTTGAGCCCCTTCGGCAAAGTCACGCCGCTCAAAGCCACCAACCGGCTCGACGCGATCGACACGGCCGGCAACCTTCGCCGCATCCGCGAGCTGTTGAGCGAGGAGCAGTCCAGCAACGGGCAACAGCGGCTGGTGCGCGAGTTCAAGCTCCGCTTCACGCGGGCGGCGGAGGTGCTCGACACGCTCAACACACTTTTGGGCATCGAGACCAAGCAAGCCGCCGCTCCCGTCGACCCGCGACAACTGATGCAGGCCATGATGATGGCCCAACAGGGCGGAGGGCAGGCGATGCCGCAATTGGGAAAGAAGGAAAACACCGTGTTTTTGGCGGTCAACGCCCGCGAGAACAGCATTTTGGCCAACGCTCCGCCCGACAAGATAGGCGTCATCGAGCAGGCCATCGAAGCGGTCGATGTGCCGCAGGGCCGCGGCAAAGGCCTTTTGGCCGACGCCCAGCGGGTGAAGGTCTACCGCTTGTCGGGTTTGCAGCCCGAAACGATGGTCAAGGTGCTCAAGGAGCTGGGCAGTCTCGATCCCACGACCAAGCTGGAAGTCGACGTCAAGAAGAACGCGCTGATCGTCTATGCTCCGCTGGCCGACCATCTGTTGATCACCGACCTGGTCGAGCGGCTGGACGGCGCCAGCCGGCGATTCGAGGTCATTCAGCTCCGCACGCTGAGTGCCGAATACGTGGCCGGATCGATCCTGACGCTGATGAACGGCCCGGAAAAGCAGAACGAAAGCGGCCGCTCTCGCTACCCTTACTACTTTTTCGACAGCGGCAGCCAGCAGCAGCAGGACAGCACCGACAAGTTCTGGGTCGAGGCCGACGTGGAACGCAACCGCCTGTTGTTGCGGGCCAACGACGTCGAGCTGACCGAAGTCAGGGCGCTGCTGGTCAAACTCGGTGAGATTCCCGCCGATGAGCGCTACGGAACTGAGACGCGCGTGGTGCCCGTGGCGCCCAATGAAGAAACGCTGGAGGCCTTGAAGCAGATTCAGTCGGAGTTGGAGAATCCGCTGCTGATCGACATCAATCCCAGCGCGCTGCAATCTCGTCGACGGTCCAAGAATGCCGAAGAGGAGGAACCGGCCAGCGGCCGCCGCCGGGCAGCGACTCAGGAACCGATGTCGGCGCCGGGCATGGGACCGGGAACGGGACGGGGCTCGGGCGAGCGACCCCAACGCCGTGAGCGCGGCAACCGTTCCACGCAGCAAACCCGGCCGGCCTCGCGGTTTCGACTGGCTCAAGACCGGGTAAGCGTGGAATCTGAGGAAGAAGACGCAGGCGTTGGGCAGGATGAAGGCGCCGGGGCGGACGAAGGCGTCAGGGGCCCAGAGGGCGCCCCGGCGTCAGGCGTCAGGGAGGACGAAGGCGACGCTGCCGCGCCGGCCGATGCGGAAAAGGGCGAGGCGCCGGACGCCGATGCGGAGAAAACCGCGTCGGAACCGGGGGAAGCCGCTATGGAAGAAGATACGGGCGACGAAGCGGGCAGCGAGCAGAAGCCCGTCGCGCCTGCCACCGAAGAACCACCGTCGAAGAAAGGCACGTTGCCGCACGACGACGAGCTGCCGGCCGAGCCGAGCGAATTGCCGCGCCGCGCTCACGCGCCGATCCGCATCAAGCTCAGTCCGCAGGGGTTGGTGATCTCGTCGTCCGACCCCGAGGCACTCGACCGGCTGGAAGAGCGGCTCAACAATATCATGCCGCCCAAGACCAATCACGAGTTCTTTACGCTCAAGCACACCTACGCCAAAGACATGGTGCTGCTCTTGAAGGACATTTTCAAAGCCGAGATGGGCAAAGACTCGAACAGCCGCACGGAGGTGTTCGACATGTTCTGGAACGGCTACCGCGGCGGTTCCTCGGGCCAGCAGACACGCAACACGCTGTCGCGGCGGCGGCCGTTGAGCTTCGTGGCCGATCCGGTCACGAACACCGTGCTGGTGCAAGGCGCCGACGCCTCGCAATTGGCTGAGATCGAAGACTTGATCGAGCGCTACGACCGCGCCGAGCCGCCCAATTCCGAGTCGGTCCGCCGCACGATGCGCGTGCCGCTGCGCTATGCCAAGGCCAAGGAGGTGGCCGAGGTGATCAAGGACGTCTACCGCGACCTGCTCAGCCCCAACGACAAAGCGCTGCTGGCGAATCAGCCCCCACAGCAACCGGGCCGCGAGCGTGGCGGTGGCGGCGACAACTTCTATTCGGCCATGTTCAGTTACCTCACCGACGACCCGACGAAGTCGGAGATCGTGCCCCGGTTCAAAGGGATGCTTTCCGTGGGCATCGACGAGCGGGCCAACGGCGTGGTGATCTCGGCTCCGCAGATCATCCTCACCGAGGTGCTCAAGCTTGTGGGCGATCTCGACCGCGACGCTCGTCCCTCGCGGTCGGTGGTCCGCGTGTTGAAGGTCCGCAATCCGGGCACCGCGGCCCAAGTGCGGCAAGCCGTGGCGGCCAACAAGGTCCAAACGGCGCCGGCCGCAACCACCCCGGCCCCAGGCACCACGGATTCGAGCAGTCCAAGCGGCCAGGGGCGCGCCGGCAGGTTCAGCGGCACGGGCGCGCCGGCCGCATCTCGCTAACGCGTTTGTAGGGTGGGACCAGCGAGCTTGCGAGCGCCGGCCCACCACTGAGAGGCGTCAGGTTTCAGGCATCAGGCATACTTCCAAATCGCGACTGACGCCCGACGCCTCATGCCTGGTATCGGTGGGCCGGCGCTCGCAAGCTCGCCGGCCCGCCCTACGCTCACTCCAGCCGGTAAACGGCGTACGAGCCGTTGGCATATTCCCGAGGTAATTCGATCGTCGGCTCAGACTCGACCACCAGGTAGCCGGCCCTGTATTTACGCCCCAGCTCGCGCAGCCGATCCGGCGACCGCTCGCTGAGCGAGTCGTGCCAGCGCCCCTGAAACGCGGGAAAGGGCATTCCGTAAATGTCGACCAGCCGCTGCCACCAGCGGACCACCGCGACCGCGTCCTGCGGCAGATCTTTCCAAGAGACCACCTGCCCGCGTTCCGCATACCAGGTGAAGCTTTGTGCCATGCGGGGCGTGATCGCCAGCGCGTCGGGCGGGGCGTGGTCGGCCATCCACTGGCACACTTCGCGCCAGTCGTCGTGACTGAGCACCTTGCCCGACTTGTCGGCACGCGGCGTGTTGGTGAAGAAATTCCATGCGGCGTAGTCGTCGCGGGCGTAGACAAGCAATGTCAGGCAGATGAGCGACCAAACGGCGGGGCGCCCTAACACTAACCCGAAGCGCAAGCGAGGCAAGTCGTCTTTTCCTCCTCGCTTGCGCTTCGGGTTGGTGTGGGCCGAGGAATAATCCGGGTTAGGCCCGGCGACGACGTGCAGTGCGATTCCGACCGGCACCATGACGTCGGACAGGCGGAACCAGTAGTACCGTAAAATCGCGGCGGCGGCCTCTGGGTAGTTCGCCGTCGCCAGCGCCAGCAGCAGCCCCGCCAAGGTGATTGCCAGTGAGCCGGTGACAAACGAGCGGAGACGTCGCAACGCGGCGTTCTCGGTCGCCGCGCGCGTCAGCCCAAGCCAGACCAGCAACATCAGCACGTATCGCACGAGAAAGGGCCAGCGGAACGATTGCGGCACCAGGTGGTGCGGAAGTCGCCGAAAGACATAAATGTCGTTGGCTTCGGCGACGATTTGCGGTTCCGCGGTCCAATTCAGCGCCAGCGCCGGTGCGATGCCGGCCAGCGCCAGCGCCGCGCCGGCAACCATGCCCGGCCAGAGTTGCCGCAAACGAGGAGCATCGGCCGAAAGCAGCCAACAAACGGCCGCCGCGGTCGCCGACCAACCGCCGACGAGCACGTGAAAGGCGGACGCCCCGCCCAGCAGCACGAGCGCCAGATTCCAGCGGTCCGTCACCAGCGATGCCAGCGCGGCGAACACGAGCGCGTAAGCCAGTCCCTTGGCTTCGAAACCGCCCACGACCCACTCGCCCGCCAGGTGGCAGCCGACGTTGAATGTCAGGAAAATCGCCGCGGCCAGCGCCGGCCGGCCGCTGCGCCGCACGACGCTTCGGCACAACCGCTGCCAGGCCGCGGCCAACAGCACCCAGGTGATGAGCCGTCCACACCAGGCAAACTGGGCAAGCGAAAGCCAGCGAGTCAGCCAGCCGCAGGTGAAATAGAACACCAGGTGCGTGTCGGCCGATTCGAAGAAGAAATCGTGGGCCGCCCATTCAGGGTCCCAGAAGTGCCGGGCCTTGCCCAGGTAGTGCGGTTCGTTCACGTCCGGCGCCGGCCAGGCGGCCTGCAGCGCGAACACCGCCAGCACCAGCGCCACATCGGCCAGCGCAAGCCAAACTACGGGCGGTGGCGGCGTTTCGGTGCTTTCGCTGCGGGCGGTCATGCGGTTTGCTGGGGGCGGTCTTACAACTATATCGCGACGGCCAACGAACGTAAGGTGGGCCAGTCCCGGCGCGCCGGGACGAGCGCCGGCGCATCATCGTTAGGCATC
>DATLUO010000278.1 GCA_035533075.1 Pirellulales bacterium
GGCCCACCGATTTGAGGGTCAGGTTTCAGGCGTCAGGCGTCAGGACAAACAACCTGACGCCTGACGCCTAACAATGGTTGGCCGGCGCTCGCAAGCTCGCTGGTCCCACCCTACGCGAACTACGCGAACAACTCGTAAACCGGCTTGCCCGGTGCAATCTGAATCGGCCGGCCCTGCTGGTCGGTCACTTCCGACCGCGAGTGGATGCCCAGCGCGTGATAAATCGTGGCGGCCACATCCGCCGGACTGACCGGCTGCGAGGCGGGATAGGCCGCGTTGCGGTCCGATGTGCCATGCACATAGCCGCCTCGAATACCGGCGCCGGCCATCACAACGCAATAGCAGAACGACCAGTGATCGCGGCCGGCGTTCTTGTTGATCAGCGGCGTGCGGCCCATGTCGCCCATCCACACCACCAGTGTTTCGTCGAGCAGGTTCCGCTCGCCAAGGTCTTGCAAGAGCGCTGAAAGTCCCTGGTCGGTGACGGGCAGCAGCGTGTTCTTGAGCGATTTGAAATTGTCGCCATGGGTGTCCCAGTCGCGGTTGGCCACCGAGTACACGGTGACCATTGGAACTCCCGCCTCCACCAGCCGGCGGGCCAAGAGGCAGTTCTGAGCGAAGGGCGTGGGACCGTAAAGTTCGCGCGTGCGCTGCGGCTCTTTTGCCAAGTCGAAGGCGTCGCGGCTGGCGGGCGACGCCAACAGCTCGTACGCCCGGCGGCGAAAGTTGTCCAGGTCGCGCGTGCCGGCCCTGCCCTCCAAGGCGGGCAGGGCGCGATTCAACTCGTCGAGCAGGTGCCGTCGGCCGGTCAACTTTTGCCCCGCCGTCTCCGTCTCGCCCAGCATCGATCCGACTACCCGCATGTCGAGCCGCACGTCGTCGCCGCCCATCGGTTGCGTGAACGGCACGGCGAACGGGTCGTAGGCGTGTCCCAAACAACCGGCGTTCTGGCCCATGCTGTCTTTGTTGCCAAAGTGCCGCAGTTCCCCGAGCGTGACGTAGGGAAACATCGACTTATCGGCCGCGCCGAGCTTGCTCACCACCGAGCCGAGCGAAGGCATGTCTTGCGGCGTGGCGGCCGGCTCAATGCCCAAGGGCCGCGAGCGTGGATGGGGATGCGCCGTCAATGCCAGGTAGGCGCCGACCGCATGGTCGTTGTCGGCGTGGTTTACCGAGCGGAGAATCGCATAGCGGTCGGCCGCCGCCGCCAGCCGGGGAAGGTGCTCGCAGAGGGCTGTGCCCGGCACTTGCGTGGCAATCGGCAGAAATTCGCCGCGGATTTCGACCGGTGCCTCCGGTTTGAGATCGAAGCTGTCAATGTGCGACGGGCCGCCGTAATTGAAGACAAGGATACAGGCTTTGGCCTTGCCAAACGTGGCTGACTGCGGTCCGCCTCGATCGCTGGTTTGTCGGCCGAGCGCGGTGCGTGCCCGCAGCCAGTCGGACCACAGCAATCCGGTGAATGCCAACCCGCCCACGCGCAAGATTTCGCGACGCGAAACGCCGTCGCACAATCGAACGCCGCGGCCGAGGAACGAGAGCATTGGTGGCCTCCTTTCATTAAGCCGCCATTATAGCTCGTCGGACTTCGCAGACGACATCAAGGCCTCTACCGACGCTTCGGAAACCTCGACTTCCACGAAGCGTTGCATAGGATAGAGGTAGTCTTCGCCCGAGTCGTCGACGATCCGCAGATAGCTTTCCTGCGCAGCCTTTTCGTCCGGCAAGACCCTGTAAAGTTTCCAAGCCGTGAGATCGTCGCATCCCTGGTCGGTGACGCAGACAACGAATCTTGCTCGCTCGGCGTGTGCCATGTTTTAATCCAAAAACCGCTTGATCTTCAATTTGCGTTTGCCGACGCCGTGCGCTTCGTACCAGTGAATCTCCGCGCGACGGAGGTTTCCGTTGACCAGCCGAACTGTGGCGATGCCCTTTAGCTTCCGCCATCGACGACCACCGTACTGCGACTTAAGGTCGGCATGTTCGCGTATCGACAGGTTGACGGCTATCGTTTCAACACTCGTCAGCCGCCCGATGATCTCAAAGTCCAGCATCGCCAGCGTGTCCTTTGCTTTGGCGAATCGTGGTCTGACTTATTATAAGCCGCGAGGCGCGCTGCAGCGCTACACGAGAGCGGGTTCTTCGACCGGCACGGCAAAGCTCATGTGCAATTCTGCGTGCCGCAGGTGAAAGCGGTCCCATTGGTCGAGACTCAGTTCGCCGAGCAGCGGATGTGCGGCCCGCTCCGTCTCGAAGTGCAGCCGCTCGATGGCCGCACGCAACGACGCGATGCCTTTTTCGACGCTCGTTGGCTTCGGCGTGAGTGTCCCGGCAACTTCTTCGGGTAATTGCAAACCGGCGGGCATCGGGCCGGCCAATAACCGCCGCGCGTAAAACAGACGCACGACGAGCCGCGTCCACCAAGCGACGTGCGCCGCGGTTCCGTCGATCGAGGCGTGGATGCTGCGGGCAAGATGGAGAAAAATCTGGCCGAGGGTCCAGTTGCCCAACGTCAACACCTCGCCCTGGGCCAACGCTTCGGCGTCGGCCAGCAGGTCGTGAAAACTTTCATAATGCACCTCCCTGCGGTCCATAACGTCCCTGGTGTTGACGGCCATGGTCTTTCCTTCGTTTCGGGAACGGACAATCGATTCCCCATTGCCTCGGGCGGCGTCCCGCCGGCACTGGCAGCCTGCACAGCAGCCGATCAGCATACCGCCTCGACCGGCCGCCTCACAAGGGGCTTGGAGCCTTTCCGGGCAAAACGCTATGATGCAGCACCGTACAGGCGGCAAATCCGCTTAAGTCTTTGCAGCCTTTGTAGTTTGATCGCTGAAAGGAGTCCCGATCTTGCTCACGCCGAGGGTGCGGACCGTAATTCAGGCACGCATGGCCTCCAGTCGCTTGCCGGGCAAAGTATTGGCCAACTTGGCCGGCCGGCCGCTGTTGGAGTTCGTCGTGCGGCGACTGCGGGCGGCCGGTAACGATTGGGAAATGACCGTGGCGACAACCACCTCCGCGGCCGATGACGCCATTGAGGCTTGCTGCCGCCGGTTGGAAGTACGCTGTTTTCGAGGACCGGAAGCGGACGTACTCGGTCGCTACGTCGCAGCCGCTGCCGACCTGGCGGACAGCGACATTCTGCTCCGGGCCACCGCCGACAATCCGCTTTACTGTTCCAGCCGCACGGCGGCCATTGTCGCCGAGCATCGCCGCCGCAACGCCGATTACACGTGTATCGAGCGGCTCTCCTATGTCGTTCCGGAAGTCCTGCGCGCGGGCGCGCTGCGGTCGATGGCCCTGCTGGCGACCGATGCCTATTGCCGCGAGCACGTCACGCCTTACTTTCGCGAAGCGCCGCGCGAATTTCAGGTCGTGCAGTTGCCGGCCGACTGGAACGGCCTGCGGCCCGAGGTTCGTCTCACGGTGGACACGGCGGAAGACCTTTCGCGGATGGACATCATTTGCCAACCGCTGGCAAGAGAAGACGTCTTGTTTCCTTTAGAGGACGCGTATTCGCTGGTCGATCGCAGCTTTGAGACGACTCAGTAATTGCCGACCGTGTTACCGTCGGCAATGTTGCAAAGCCACGCCAGGATGTTGATGTCGGTCGTCTCGCTGATGAAATGGACCGAGCCATCGGCCATGGTCACATTGCAACCGGCCGGATGGAGGCTGCCCGCCATGCCCCACGAGGCGACCCGTCCGGGCAAGTAGGAGTTGGCAGTCGTCCAATAGGTCCAGCAGTTGACGACCTGGCCGCCGCACAGCGGGCACGTGGTCGCCGGATAGGTGCTCAAGTTGTCGTAAAGCGAGACGCCGTACATGACCCAGGCACGATACCCCCAGGCGTTTCCATTGCCGTTGTAGACCATCAAGGGACTTTCAATGAACGCCGCAGTATTGCTCGTACCATCCTTGATACTGGACATGCTGCTATTGCTGTTCTGGCCGAACAAGGCGCGATACTTTTGAAGGCCGTTGTTCGTGTACCACGTCTGCCAGTTGTGATTCCCGATTTCATAGTCCGGCTTGGTGCTGAACTCGTAAGACGTTTTCGCGCCCAACAGCGTGTCGGTGCTGGTGATGCCGTAAGCCGCGCCCGTCGCCATGGTCTTGGTTCCGTCGTCGCTGGGGCAGAGAAACATCGGAAGCTGCGTGGCAACGACGACATCGTTTCCGGACGTTGTCGGCGTCAGGGGTAAACCGGCAACAGGATACGGGACGGCACCGTAATAGGTGCTTGAGCAGGCCGCGACGTTCTTGTTGAACTTGTCGTAGAGCGGTCCCTGCTCCAAGTAGGGCAGCATCAAAACATAACCGCTCGTGTTCATGATACTGTTGTAGTATTGGGGAGAAGGCAAAGCCTCCACCGCCCCATAATTCAGGCCCGCCGGCGGAAACACCTGCATCACGTCGTGATAGTTCTGCGCGGCAAGGCCGATTTGCTTCATGTTGTTGGTGCATTGCGTGCGGCGGGCCGCCTCGCGTGCCGCCTGCACGGCGGGCAGCAAGAGGGCGATGAGAATGCCGATGATGGCAATCACCACCAACAACTCGACCAGAGTGAAACCGCGCAATGTGACGCGACGACGAGCCATAAACATAGAATGGGCCTCCAGGAAAAGAGATGGGATCCATCCGACGGCGCAAGGAAAGAGTCAATCGCGGAAGACCGATCCTGCGCCACCGATATCCAATTTGTTAAATCAGGGTGGGCGAACGAGCGCCGCTTTGTGTTTGCAAGCCGCGTGCCACCGGGCGACCGCGGGCCGTTCAAAAGCATCCAAAGGCTTTGTGCTGCTAGACTTGCCACATATCGCGGCCGCCTGATTCTCACACGCTCGCCACCATTTGCCGCAGGCACTGCCTTGTGCAACGGCATCCGAAGACGAACGTGGTGCCAAGAGGACAAAAAAGAAGTCGGTGTAACAGTTGGTCGCCGGGATCCTCCAGGCTGGGCTTGAGGCCGGCGCATCGCTTGACATCGCGGCCCCGTCGCGCGACGATCAAAGACCGGCATCGGTTCTTCCGGCGTCGAACACGTTCACGAAAGAGTGGTTGCATGAGGATGTGCTGGATCGCTTACTGCCTGGTCCTCGCGGCCGACATCGCCGCCGCGGCCGAGCCGGCGACCGATTACCTGCGCGACGTAAAGCCGCTCCTGGAACGGCGCTGTTTTGCTTGTCACGGTCCACTCAAACAGGAGTCGGAGTTGCGTCTCGACACGGGCGCTTTCATCCGCCGCGGTGGAACGGACGGACCGGCAATCGAGCCGGGCAACCCCACTGCGAGCCGGCTGGTCGAGCGAGTGTCGGCGACCGATCCGTCGCGGCGCATGCCGCCCGAGGGCGCGCCCCTGACAGCTCGGGAGATCGGCACCTTGGCGGCATGGATCGAGTCGGGGGCCAAAACGCCGGCGGACGAGAAGCCGCAAGACGACCCGACCACGCATTGGGCCTTCCGTCGGCCGCTACGTCCCGCCGTGCCCACTGCGAGGTCGGACTGGGTGACGAATCCGATCGATGCGTTCATCGTCGCGCGACAAGTCGCCGCGGGAGTCGGACCGCTCGCCGAGGCCGACAAAGCGACGCTCTTGCGAAGGCTCACGCTCGATCTCATCGGACTCCCACCGACTCGCGACGAGCTCCGCGCGTTTCTGGCCGACCCATCCGACACGGCTTACGAGCGGGCCGTCGACCGGCTGCTGAACAGCCCGCAATATGGCGAACGTTGGGGACGGCATTGGATGGATGTGTGGCGATACAGCGACTGGTACGGCCGCCGCGCCGTGCCTGACGTGATGAACAGCTACCCTCACGTCTGGCGGTGGCGCGACTGGATCGTGCGCTCGCTCAACGACGACAAAGGTTACGACCGCATGATCGTCGAGATGCTCTCGGCCGACGAGGCGGCGCCGGGCGACGACGCCGACGTGGTGGCGACCGGGTTCCTCGTGCGAAACTGGTTCAAGTGGAACTATGAGAACTGGATGAAGGACAACGTCGAACACACGGCCAAGGCATTTCTCGGCCTGACCATGAATTGCGCCCACTGCCACAATCACAAGTACGACCCGATTGCGCAGGAAGAATACTTCCGCTTCCGCGCGTTCTTCGAGCCGCTTGAGCTCCGCCAGGACCGTGTCGCCGGTCTCGCGGATCCGGGACCGTTCAAGAAATACGTCTATGCCCAATCTTATGGCCCGATCGCGGCCGGCCTGGTCCGCGTGTTCGATGAGAAACTCGACGCGCAGACGTTCATGTACGTGAAGGGCGATGCTCGCAATCGCATGGAAGGCAAACCGCCTGTCGAGCCGGGCATGCCGGCGGTTTTGGGCGACGCAAGTTTTTCGATCACGCCCATCGACCTGCCGCCGGAGGCGTTTTATCCGGGCCTCGCGGCCCCCATTCGCGAGGAAGAGAGGGCCAAAGCCGCAGCCGAGCTGGCAGCCGCCAGGCAGACGTTGGCCAAATCGCAGGAGAACGTCGCCGCGGCGGAAAGGCAGCTTGCCGAATTGCGTACTCGTGCGCAACAACCCCTCACAGCCCGGAATCGACCGGGGCCCGATGCGCTCTTGCAGGCCGAGCAAGCGCAGCTCGATGCCCGACTTTCGTACCGAGTCGACGAGCAGCATGTCGCCCAGGCGGCCGCGCGCCAGTGGGCGCTCTCCGCCCGGCTGGCTGCCGATGACGCCCGCTATCGCGGCCTGGGCGATCCGCAAGCCCTGGCGAAAGCCGCCTTCCTGGCCGAGAAACAGGCCGCCTGGGAAGAGGCGCAGTTGCGGCTGGCGCGGGCCGAACGCGGCCTGATCGCAGCCGAACGCAAAGCGGCCGCCGACCCCAACGCGAAAGCGGAAGTCGAAAAGTCGCAAAAGGAGTTGACCGACGCCCGAGCGGCGGCCGACGCGGCGCGGGCCGCGCTGGCCACTTCGGGCGACGCCTACACTCCGCTCTCGCCGGTCTATCCGGCCCGCAGCACCGGCCGCCGGCTGGCGCTGGCCAGGTCGATTGCCAGTCCCAACAACCCGCTGACGGCGCGCGTGGCGGTGAATCATATCTGGATGCGCCACTTTGGCCGAGGTCTGGTTGAAACGCCCGCCAACTTTGGCCGCAGCGGCCGGCCGCCCTCACATCCCGAGCTGCTCGATTGGCTGGCCGTGGAGCTGATGGAGCAAGGCTGGCGGATGAAAGCCGTCCACCGCCTGATTGTCACCAGCCGTACCTACCGGCTCCGCTCGCAGCTTGGGGCCACGGATCACCCGAATCTGGCGCTCGACCGCGACAATCGCCTCTACTGGCGTGCCAACACGCGCCGCATGGAAGCCGAATGCGTGCGCGACAGCATCCTGGCTTCTGCCGGCGAGCTCGACACCACGATGGGCGGGCACGAGATCGATGCCACGCAAGGACTCGCATTGCGGCGGCGCAGCCTCTACTTTGCCATTCACGGCGAGGCAAAGATGCAGTTCCTCGAACTCTTCGACGCGCCCGACGTTTGCGATTGTTATGAGCGAGTTTCGTCGGTCCGCCCCCAGCAGGCGCTGGCGCTGGCCAACAGCGAATTGCCGCTGACGTGCGGCCGGCTGCTGGCCGAAAAACTGTGGCGGGCGTCGAGCGACGTGTCGGACGCCGCGCAGCGAGAAGCCGAGTTTGTGCGCGGGGCGTTCGAGGAACTTCTCTCACGTCCGCCCAGCGACGCGGAGCTGAACGCCTGCGTCGATTATCTGGCCCAGCAAACTCGCGAGCTCGCCGTGGTAAGATCACCGGAAGCCCCGACCGCCGCCGGTCCGGCCCCGTCGAGCGACCCCGCTCAACGCGCACGCGAAACGCTGATCCACGCCTTGTTCAACCACAACGATTTCGTGACGGTCCGCTAAGACTAAGTTGGCAAGGTGAATACTGTATCAGCCGCGTAGCGGCGGTAGAATTCAGCCGTGGGCGCCAGCCCACGGTGATGTTTGCGATTCGCCAGCGAAGCCGCGTAGCGGCGACAGAGCATCGCGCGCCGTCGCCGCTACGCGGCTTTGCCGGAGGACTTGCACATTTTCCGTGGGCTGGCGCCCACGGCTAAACTCCGTTGCCGCTACGCGGCTGGCCCACTTCTCGAAGTAATGCGACCATGAACGCCGATTCTTCCCAATCTCAGTCGCTGCTTGCCGCCGCACGGCATTGTCGTTGCGGCCGCCTCGCTCGCCGGACATTCTTGGCCGACCTGGGCCTCGGATTCACAGGGCTGGCGATGGGCGCCCTGCTGCATCGCGATGGAATCGCCCGCGCGGACGACGCCATCTCTCCGCCCGACGGACGGCCGCACTTTGCACCGAGGGCCAAGCACGTCATCTGGATCTTCCTTTCCGGCGGCGTGAGCCATCTTGAGACGTTCGACCCCAAGCCGCTGTTGAACCGGTTCGCCGGCAAGACCTACGACGAGACGACGCTCCCCAATCCGCAAAAGCTGCCGATCTATCGCGAACGGTCGCGGTCGGTGGTCGGCTTCGATCGCGAAGTCGTATCGAAGATCATGCCGCTCTCGGTCGGCTATCAGAAGCGCGGCCAGCTCGGCTGCGAAGTCAGTGATTGGCTGCCGCACCTCGGCGGCGTCGTCGACGATCTGTGCATCGTCCGTTCGATGTACACCACCGACAACGACCACGGCGCGGAGTTTCAGTTTCACACGGGCCGCCACGTGCTCGATGAACAGCAGCCGACGATCGGCTCCTGGATCAGCTACGGCCTGGGCGCGCTCAACGAGAACTTGCCGCAGTTCGTCTTTCTGGGCCAGTACAAAGACCCGCGGGTCAAGAAGGATTTCGAGGCCCATTACCTGGGGCCGCGGCATGCGGGCGTCGAGCTGTCGCTCGATCCGGCCAATCCGCTGCCGTTCGGAGGCCGTCCGGCGAGCGTCTTGCCGGCGGAGCAACGCAACGAATTTGCCCTCATCCACCGGCTGAACGAGCTGGCGGCCGTCGAATATCCGGAAGACGAGCAACTTCGCGCCCGCATCCGCTCTTACGAGCTGGCCTACCGCATGCAGATGTCGGCCCCCGAGGCGCTCGACCTGGCCGGCGAGACGCAGGAGACGCAGCAGCTCTACGGCATCGACAACGAGACGACCGCCCTCTACGGTCGCCGGCTGTTGGCGGCCCGGCGGCTGGCGGAGCGCGGCGTGCGGTTCACGCTGGTTTATCTGAGCGACTACGGCGAATGGGATTCGCACAGCAATATCAAAGAGTTGCACGCCCGGTCGTGCGGACGCGTCGACAAACCGCTGGCCGGACTCGTGACCGATCTCAAACGCCGCGGCATGCTGGAGGAAACGATCGTCGTCTGCGCCACGGAGTTTGGCCGCACGCCCGCGTTGGAAGTCACGAGTCTGAACAAGGCCGGCACGGGGCGCGACCATCATCCGCACGGTTTCACGGTCTGGCTGGCCGGCGCGGGGCTCAAGCGCGGCCACGTCCACGGCGCGACCGACGAATTCGGTTTTCACGCCGTCGAGCAGCCGCACTACGTGACCGACATCCACGCCACGGTCCTGCACCTGCTCGGCCTCGACTCCCACCGCCTGTCTGTGCCCGGACGGCAACGCCTGGAGATCGACTACGGGCGGGTCATCGACGACGTTCTGGCGTAGTGCCGGCGGTTGCGAACGGCGAACCGGTGCCACATCTCGTGCGGGGTGAGGCGTTCCAATCACAAGCAGGAGCGCAATAGTCCGTCGAAAACCCATCACTTCAACCTCTTTATGCGCTTTGGTGGTGACGCTATTCTCGCGACATGAGCGCCGCACGATCTTCGGGAGCTTTCGCTATGGCAATGACGTTTGATGCGACACTGAAAGACATGGCCCGCGAATGCCCCGAAGGTTTTCTGGCGGCGTTCGATCGCAGAACTACGCAGCGCATTTCGGTGCTGAACGTGGACCTATCGGCCGTGACCGCCGCCGCCGACATCGTGTATGGGTTGGGCGAGCCCCTGCAGGAAATCATCCACATCGACTGCCAATCGAGCGCCGCCGCTTGGAAGCACGCCGACCTGCTGCTCTACAACGCGCTGTTGTTTGCCCGCTACCACGTGCCGGTCCACACCGTCGTGGTATTGCTGCGGCCCGAAGCCGCGCATTCCAACATGGACGGCACCGTTGACTACGCGCCACGCCCCGAGCATGGTAGCATGAGTTTCAGGTATCAGATGGAACGTCTTTGGTTGCGTTCGGCTGAGGAGCTGTTGGCGGGCGATGTGGGCGTGGCGCCGCTGGCGGTGCTTGGGCGCCTCCCTGAAGGTGCGCCGCTTGAGGAGGCCATTGCGAACGTCGCAGAGCGGATCGTCGAACGGCTAACCAAAGAGGCGCCGCCGGACAGGGCAAAAAAGCTGCTGACCGACGCACTTCTGCTGACCGGGCTTCGCGTGAAACGCGACGTGGCTGCGAAGATTTTTCGAGGAGTTCGAATGATGGAAGAATCCGACACCTATTTGATGATTGTCGATGAGGGCAAAGAGAAGCAGGCCAAAAAGGCAATCCTCCTGTTTGGAGAAGAAAAGTTCGGACCGGCCGACGAAGCAATTAAGTCGGAACTCGATGGCGTAACCGATCTTGATCGACTTGACCGCATGATTCGCCGCGCTGTGAAAGCGACGGCGTGGCGAGAAATCCTCGATACACCATGAGCCTGCAACACTACGATCTCCGTCGCTGCCCCTTTTCTCTTTCGACTACGGGCGGGTCATCGACGACGTTCTGGCGTAGCGCTTACTGTTGCAGATAGGCAAACAGGTCTCGCAACTCCTGCGGCGTGAGCGGTTCCAAGAGCCTTTCGGGCATCAGGGAAACGCGCGATTCCTCCAGCTCGTCGATCTCCTCGCGAACGATGCGCGTCCGCTGGTTCTTGGCGTCGACGAGCGTCACGCTGGCGGGGTCTTGCTCGGCGAGGATTCCGGTGAGAACTTGTCCGCCCGTGGTTGCCAACACGTAACTGGCATATTCCTTGCGAACGACGGAGCTCGGATCGATGATGTTGGTCAGCAAAGCGTTCCGGTCGCCACGGTTGGCCTTGGTGAGCTCAGGTCCGACGTGATTTCCCTCGCCGAAGAGCTGATGGCAGATGCCGCAGTGCTTGGTAAAAAGGGCCTTGCCAGCGGCCCGGTCTCCCTCGCCGGCACGAAGGTCGTTCGAAAAACGGCGGATATCGGCAAGTTTCTCTTCGGGGGTGCCGGGGCCGATGTTTCCCCAGATTTTGCGAACCAAGGCATCGATCGCCGCGTCATGGTGCAGCGCCGCCCGTTGTAACTGCTCCAGCGGAATCTCATCCGGCCGAAGAACGCCGCGATCGACTTGCTCCAACAGCGCCAAAGCGGACCTGGGCCGGCTCAAAAGCGTTTCGCGCACGTCGCCGCGAACGACCGCCGAGAACCCGGCGTAGCGCGATACGAGCTGACGCGCGACCTGTTCATTCTCAAATCGGCCTGCCGTTGCGACCGCCGCCCGCTGGACCGCTTCCGGCTGTCCAGGGTCGATCCACGGCAACGCCGCCGCGACACTCTCGGTCGACCCGAAACGGCCCAAGAGGCCCAATGCCTTGATCCGGTCCGCCTCATTCGTGTGCGGTGCGGCGATGAGCGACATCAGGCGTTCTTCGGCGCCCGGCAGTTGCACCTGCAACGCCAACGCCAGGTAAAGCGGCCTCTCTGGCGACGCTTGCCACCGCCGGGCAACCAACTCCTTCAGTTCGACCGCTGGCGGTTCGCGGCCGGCCGGTTTCCGCTCGTCGAGGCCGCGGGAAAGTTCAGCGAGCAGGCCATCCGCCGCTTCGTTGGGCGCCGCGCGCAGCAGGCGCGCACAGGCAGCGTAGGCGCTGCTCTTCGCTTCCGCGGCATAGCGGCGCACCAACCGGCGGGCATTTTCGCGCAGCAGCACGTGCCGCCAAAGAGGCTCGTGGAAGAGATCGAGCACGCCCGGCATCTGCTCGATCGCCTTGTCTTCCATGGCCCACCAGAGCAGCCACGGAAGATGGGGATCGTCAGCGTCTTCATCCCGCAGCATCAAGGCGGCGACGATCGGCAAGGCGTCGGAGCCGGACAGCCGCTTGGCCGTCGAGGCAAGTTGAGCGCGTACGACGACACTCGGCTCGGTGGCCGCCAGCGTGGCCAGCTTTTCAGCGGCTCTTGGCGTCACTTGGCGTGCTTCGCCCAATAACCGCACGGTCCAGCACCGAACGTGCTCGTCCGAGTGGTCTAGCAAGTCGACGGCCAGCTCCTCGCTCCAGCCGCCGCTGCCGTAGAGCGCCCATAGGCTCTCCAGTGCGAGATCACCATCGGCTTCCTGCAAGGCTGCCGTCCGCAATCTGGCAAACGTCGAAGAATCTCGCCGTTCGCTCAACCGCCGACGTGCCCGGCCCCGCCACCAGTGGTTCGAGTGCTGGAGCAGATCAACCAGCCTGTCGCTGCTGAGGCTTGGAAGATCGACCCGCTCTTGCGGCACCTGTGACGTCACCGGGACGATCTTATAAACGCGACCATTGGAGGTGTCCCAATGGGCATCGGGATCGGGGTGTGCCGTGCGCCGATCGAAGAAATCGCACACGAAGACGGCTCCGTCGGGCGCCAAACAGAGATCGGTGGCGCCAAACCAAGTGTCGTGCGAGTCCAAGAGCAGCCCCCCGAGCGACATCTTGATGGTTGAGCCGCGCGGAGCGACTTTCCACCAGGAGCACGTGTGCCCCAGGAAATCGCCGCACAAAAAGGCGCCACGGTATTGCGGCGGGAAGACGTCCGCCAGATAAATCGTGCCGCCGGTGTTCGGTCGGCCCGTCAGCCCGGTGTGCTCGACGTGGCTGAACCAGCCATAGGCATAAGGGTTGTGCAACGGCCCGTGCTTGCCAAACGTCTTTTCATAGTAGCCGCCTTGCACTCCGTGCCAGCAAAGCCCGCCGTTCGAGCTGTAGATCAACCTGCCCTTGGCATCGAAGGTCAGCCCGAAGCCGTTGCCGCCACCCTCACAGAACAACTCGAACTGTTTGCTGCGCGGATGATAGCGCCATACTCCTTGTTGAAATTCGATGCCGCGGATGCGGCAGGTGGTCGTGCTGCCGTTCAGCCCGTAAAGCCAGCCATCCGGGCCGAAGGTCAGATGGTTGACCAAGGACTGGGCATCCTCCATCCCGAAACCTTCCAGCAGGACGTCGGGGTCGCCGTCGGGCACGTCGTCGTTGTCTTGGTCGCGATAAAAAAGCAGATAGGGTGCTTGCAGCACATAAACGCCACCGTCGCCGAACTCCAGGCCGGTACACAGATTCAGGTCGGAGACGAAGTCGTGGAACCTGTCGGCGTGGCCGTCGCCGTCGAGGTCCTGGCAGATGGTGATGCGATCGGCGCCCTTTGGGCCGCGCGGAGGCGGTTCGGGCACGCGGTCGTAAACGGTGCGCGAATAACGGTCGACCCGCACCCGCTTCAGTCCGGCCGGGTTCGGATATTGCAGATACTGAATAACCCAGAGACGCCCGCGATCGTCGCATTTGACGAGAATTGGCTGGCGGATCTCCGGCTCGCCGGCGAACAGCTTGACCGCCAGCCCCTCGCCCAGCGACATTTTCTTGGCCGCCTCACGGGCAGGATAACCCTGGCCGCGGGCCGGCAGCGCCGGTAGGTAGGACAGCACAACGGCGACGGCGAGCGTTCGCACCGCGGCGTAGGCGTTGAAAGAGGGACGAACCGGCATGCGTGCAGTCTAGCCTGCGTCCCATTCGATGGCGAGGGATGGGGTGATGCCCAATCCCTCGGCCGCTCGCGGCCGGCTTATGATGACCATCGACTTAACCCCATGCGCGCCAAGATCGCCGATACCGGCCTGCGCGGACATTCCGCCGAATGCCGAATACCAGCAGTCCCAGCCAAATCACAATACCCGCCAGCGTGCCGCCCAGTCCGACGCGGAACGACAACGGACCGAAGACGAAGACGATGCGGTGTGTTCCCGCCGCCAGACGGATGCCGCGAAAGACGCCGTGCGCCCGATCGATCGCGACCGGACGGCCATCGACGGCGGCTGTCCAGCCGGGATACCACGTGTCGGCCAGCAGCAACCGGCCGACCGCCGGCGCATCGCAGTCGATGGTCAGCCGCTGAGGCTCTTCAGCGACCACGCTCGCCGTCCCCAGCATCCGCTGGCGCATTCGCCGCACGTCGCCCGCAGCGATGCGGTCGAGCGGCATGTCCAAAACGGCCGAGTCCGTCTCGGAGAAGAATCGCAGCCGCGGCAACGGTTCTTCCAGCGGCTCGCTGCGCGCACCGTCGCCCGAAAGCGCATCATCGCAAGCGGCCACGCTCAAGACAACGGGCGGCCTTGATTCAATCGCGCGAAACAGCCGCTCGGTGGCCGACGGCAAGACACCGCCTTCCTTCGTGCCCAGCAACTGCCGGCGCGCCTCGAGGGCCGCCGGCACAAGCGTGCTATATCGCAATTGATTGCTGGAAACCCATGAACTGATCGGCGCCTGAACGAAGCGGCGGGGCAGCCCGGCGGAAACGAGCGATTGCGGAAGCCGGACCTGCGGCGGCGGCTCTAAATGAAAGTTGCGAACGTTGTTCCAACTCAGGTCGAGCAGCGCCAACAAGATCGCCAAGAAGTAGGCCGTGCCGGGCTGCTGGACACCGACCCGCCATGCGAACGCGAGCACGGCGAAAGTGGCGCCGACCAGGACGACCCAAAAAATTATGTCGCCCACGAGGTTCGCCCGGGCATAAACGACATAGCTGCGCAAACCGACGCCGTCGCCGTTGTGTACCAGCGCCGAGCCGATCAGATTCGCGAGGCACCAGATAACCGTCAACAGCGGTATCCACCGCGCGCCCCGTGCCGCGATGGCGCCCCGCACCAGATCATCAAGCCCCCGCGCCGCCAACAGCGCCACGAAAAGCGACCCCACGCCGAACACTCGGCCTGGGCAGCGGAAAAGCCCCAGACCGGGCACGGTCGTCAACAGCACACCGAAGGCGGGAGTGCTGTCGCCCAACGCGATCGCCAGCGACAGGGTCAGCAGCGCGGCGGCGCCCCACTCCCACCGCGACGCTTGCGCGCGCGACAAACCGAAGAGGGCCAGCAGAGGGCCGGCGAGCCCGAGGTAGACGACGCGCTCGTGAAAATTCTCGCCGACGCCGAATCCGTATGGGCCCGCGAAGGGGTTGCCCGCCACGTTGGGCGCAAGAAGGCGAACAAGGTCCAGGCCGGTCAACGCATGTTGCAGTGAAAAGTCGCCCTTGGAACGGAACGACTCGCTTACCCCGCTTCGCGCGAGTTCCAGCGACGGCACGGTCTGCACGGCTGAGAGCAGAAAGCCCAGCGCCGCGGCGATCAGCCCCCAGGCGAGGCAGTGCCGCCAAACGTGCCGGGCAACGCCGCCCGCGAGCGAACCGGCCGCCCATAGGCTTCCGAACAGCAGGCTGTAATAAAACACCTGCGGGTGTCCGCTGACGGCGAAGCACGCCGCCACGCTCGCCAGGGCCGCTGCCGGCAGCGGCCCCGGCCGGCGCAGAAGCGCCGCCAACGCCAGGAAAAACCACGGCACCAGTGCGTATTGCAAAAGGAGCGTGACGTGCCCGGCCATCAAATGGTTGACGGCGAACCCGCTCCACGTTGCCAGCATCGCGGCCAGCGCGCTGGCCGGCCGGCTGATTTCGTGAAATCGCGCGACGAAATACGTGCCGGCAAAGCCGATGGCCAAGTGCAGAAAGATCGTGATTTTCAGCCCATATCCCGCGCCCGCGGCCAGCACGACGGGCGTGACAATCGGATGGCAAAGCGAGGCCTGCTGGCCCGCGTGCAGCGGAAGCCCGGCGCCGAGATACGGCACCCAAAGCGGAAACCGTCCCGACAGCATTTCGGCCCGCGCATACTCTCGTATCGGCAACTGATACGCCACAAAGTCGCGCGACGGCCCGTCGGGTATCGTCCGCCCATCAGGAACGAGCAGGCCCGCGAACGGCGCGAGGCAGCAGGCGGCGACGACGAGCGGATGCCACTCGGCAATCGCCTTGGACGCGACGCGGCCGAGCCGGGCCAGCCGGCGCCGGCCCGACTCGGCCGCAGCCGGCAAGCACTCGGACTTTCGCTCGGCGTTCCTCATATAGTTCACGCGGCCGAGAATGAGACATTTGCGTCACGTAGGGTGGGACCAGCGAGCTTGCGAGCGCCGGCCCACCAGTGTCGGTTATGGTGGGCCGGCGCTCGCTAAAGCGAGCTGGTCCCACCCTACACGTTTTGTGTCAACGACGGCCGCGTGAAGTATACAACAGGACGCCTGCCACGGCACACGAAGCGTGCCTGCTACTTTATCATTGCATCGTCGATCGGCACGCGGTCCCTGCGGTTGCCCAGCCAGCGATGGACGTTCGCGTCGATCTCGAAGCCGATGGGCCGCACCGAGCCGTCACAAAAAGCGAACTGGCAGGTCGTGGGGTGGCTGCTGCCAAAGCGGTTGATCCACAACTCCGACCGGTCGGGCGAGAGCGGATATGTGGTCCAGCGAAAGCTGTCGTAGTCGTAGCCCGCGTACATCCCCTGATCGTCGCCCGGATCCCAGCCGCCCGCCACCGCGTACTTTTCGCCGATCAGGTAGGTGTGGCTCGTGCCGTCGACGATGTCGGCCAGTTTGACCTCGCTGCGCAAATAGCAGATGCCAGTACACTGGCTGTTGTCGGGCCACTGGTAGGATGGATTATCGCCCTCGGCGTACGATTGCGGGCCATACCTCGGCTTCAGAATATCGTCGCCGGCGTTCACCGCGTAGTCGCTCTCGGCGACCCCCAACGGCACGTTGAAATTGGCGGGTTGGACGCCCGGATCGAACGGCGAAATCTGCAACGGCCGCCGCGTGGGGCAGTCGAACACGGCGAGGGGAATCGCCAGGACCGCGGTGACGGCGGCCTTCTTTTTCGCCGCCGGCAGCCCCGCCCCCATGCGCGCCAGATCGCCGCGCTCCAGGTAGGGAAGCAGGTCGAACGTCCAGCTTCCCGGCTGCGACGGGCCGGTGCCGCGATCGGGATCGCCCACCCAGCCGAAGCCCCAACCGGCCGACGGAAAGCGGCCAAAGGCCGATTCGTGATTGAGCATCGCCAAACCGAGTTGTTTGACGTGGTTCTGGCAGGTGTTGCGCCGCGCAGCCTCTCGCGACGCCTGAACCGCCGGCAGCAGCAGCGACATCAGCATGCCGACGATCGATATCACGACCAAGACCTCGATGAGGGTCATTCCAAGGCGTCGTTCGTGCTTCATGTCGTGCCTCGTTTGAACAATCATCGGGACCCGCGGTCTCCGGCACTTTCGCCTGGAGGCATTATTGGACCAAACAGCCGACGGGCACTTCTACAACATCCGCGTCCAACGCGTGGCGCACTAAAACCGCGCTCTTTTGATATCCTGGCGAATCCGGGACCCTTACCGTCATCCTTATCAACGAGGCGTTATTGGTCTCGCGTGCGGACCACTTCAGCACCGCCCATGCCGAGTCCTTCGCCTCGACAGCCGTTATGGGCACACGTCTGCCTTTATCGGGTGACCTGAGCACCAGTGTCGTGTCGACGGAAGCCGCAGGCGATCTCGGGCCAAGTAGGAGCCGCGATGGAGAAGCCGTGCAGTTGCGAGCGACGTCCCCACGGACAGTCACCGCAACCACTTGTTCGTTGGCCGTCATTGCCACGAACTCGACGCGTTCCTCGAATGGACCGGTGCGTTGCGGCACCGTGAGCGATAGGCGAAACCGCCGGCGCCAACTCGCGCTCGGGCCGAGCTCTTCCACGGCCAGCGCGCTGTCTGAGGTGGACGTGCGCAGGACGCGCAGCGGCGCGCCGTCGGAGGTGAAAACTTCTAACATGCGACTGATGCCGCTTCCCGGAGCGACAACGCCGAGAAAGAGCGTGGACGGCTCAACTTCGACAGCGCGGCGCACCCCGGCGCTTAGGACGAACCGCAGCAGAGGATTGCTGGCGTCGTTCGTGTGCAGGGTCACGACGTGCGAGACCAGCCCTTCGTGTGGAGGAGCTGAGAAAGTGACGGTCAGGTCGCTCGATGATTGCGGAGCGATGACACGCGTGGCCAACTCGGCACTTGTGCAACCGCAAGACTTGTCTATGGAAGCGACACGTAGTTCCGCGGTGCCGGTATTGCGAACATGAAACTCGGTACTGACAACCTCGCTTGGCTCGACGCGCTTGAAGTCGTGTTGTTGTCGGTCGGCCACCGCGCGTGGCTGCGCAGCGTCGGCGCGCGGGCGTCCCTCGCCCGACGCGAGCAACCACGCGCCCCCGAGCGTGGCCGTAACTACGGCGATGGCCGCTCCGCCAATTGCTGTTTTTGTGAACTGGTAGCGGATGATCTTCATTGGGCACCTCGGCTATTGGGTGAGGCCACCCATGCGATCCATCGCACGGGCGAGCAGTGTATTTTCCGGGCCAACCAGAACCGCATTGCCAGCCCACCTCCCAGGCAGGGCGGTAATCGGTACAATTCGCGGCGCCGACGGTGGATCGACGATGGTTACGTTGCGGCCATCATAGGGAATCGCGGCGACATAGTGCATGTCGTCCAGGTGTAGAATCATCGGGAGGGTCGATAGACGCATTGCACTGCAGTTGAGTTGGACGCCAACAGCGGCAAGACCCATTTCGTGCAATCCCTCAATCAGTTCTCCCATCGAGGAGCGCCCGAACGGATCGCTCCTAACCAGGCGCGCGGCGTCTCGTAGCGCTATGTCTTTGCCAAGATACCTTGCGACGACCGCCGCACTCACGGCGCCGCATGGCGTGCTGGGATCTCTCGCCGCAGGAGATGCTGGTCCAAAATCATCGACCGGCTGCGGCCGTTGAACGCGCCAGATAATTAGCGCCAAAGCCACAACGGCAGCGCCCGCCGCGCCGCGACTCACCCAGCGCATTGATTTGCGACATGCCGCAAACACAGCTACTACCCTCGGGGCTTCGTCCGCCTACGCATAATGCCAACGATCGACACCATAGCAATGACGACCGCGCCTGCGACCCACGCCCATACGGAGAGGTTGCCCGCGCGCAGTCGCGAAACACCGCCTAATTGTTGCTTGATCGTATCGTCGTCGACCTGGCTTGACATGTATGTGCGGCCCGAGATCTCGTCGTCCACGGCTACGCCAGGCGGAAAAGACCATTTGAAGGTGGTATCATCTAAAGCAGCATTCACGAGCCATCCATCAAGCTCTACCCGCGAGCGGCTTAAAATCGTCGCCGGCCCATTCTTAGGGAGCCGGTATTGCTCGAACAGCGCTTTCCTCGGGACCCACAATCCTTCGGCCACCTCGTGCATGGACGTCAGCTCTACCACGCCGTTTGCTCTCCAATCCGCGTCCAGAGCCTCCTGAACGAGCATCGCCTTCCTGACTACGGCAAATCCTCTGTTTGAATCCACGAGAAATTGAACCTTACGGAAACGACCGTCAACGCCCTCACTGACTTTCCCCTCGAACGCAAGCACCGATCGTCCGTCGAACTCTGCCTCCGCTGCGAGGCTGCCCCCTTCAATGAGGTAGGCGCTGTCGCGTTCGCCATTAAATGTCCAGACCAAATCCGACGGGGTGAACGGCAAGATAAATGGGGTGGAAGCTTCCCCGATTCGGCCGTTCGTCAGTCGGCCCTCGCCCATCGCCTGGCGACGTCGCTCACCGTCGAAGACCTCAGTTTGCTTCAGCGCGGGCGGCTGTGCGGCGGCCCCCTCGTTTATCGTTTTGGACGTGCCGTCAATGCGATATCTGCCACGCGAGTCCATGATAAGTGCAATATGCCATTGTGTGTGCTTTGCGGCGCCGCGGTCGGACGGAAGGGAAAAAATATGATCTATGGTTGCTGTCACCGAGAAGTTTTCCAGGGCTTGTTCCCTGTCCTTCACCGCGGCAGCGACCGCATCAAGGTCGAGGCCGCCCGTGGCACCCGCCTCCGTTGCGGCCAACAAAAGTAGTACGAGCGCGGACATGCAGAACTCCGTATGCTAGCCAGAACCGTTGCAGGAGGTTTGTGAGCAGGTGGCCTGCAGGCAGCCGCAGTTGGAGCCATTATTCGGACATGAGACGCACTGCCCCGACTGCTTATCGGGCATACCGGTGAGTATCACGGCGCATCCGGTCGCCTGGATGGTCTGCGTACAGTTAGAGCCGGTGACTCCGCCACCGCACCCGACACCGGAATTAAGCTGAAGCATCCAGCAGCCGCCAGCGCCATCCGTAACGCACGTGCTCGAGCTGGTTTGGCACGCACTGCCTGAGTTTGTGCCGCTCGCACAAGTCGTGCCCGTCGAACTGCACCTCATCGTCCTGGTGCAACCCTCGTTGGCGCAGCCAAGTCCCAGGAACGAGTTAAGCTCGTCGCTGGTAAGGATCCTTAACCGTGGGTCTGCCCTAGACGGCAAATGGGCCGCCGCGACGGCCAACAGGCACGATGCCGCAGCTAAAATACGGTACTTCATTGCAAGGACTCCGATACACGATACACTATGAGTAAAATGTCGCACATAGCCGAAGAGCTCGATGGACCACGGGGTAAGCCGTGTTCCGGATCGAACTTTTCGTCAAACAAGTGGGCGAACGGCTATAATCGTTCCCCGTTCCCCGTTCCCCGTTCCCCGTTCCCCGTTCCCCGTTCCCCGGTCCCCGTTCCCCGTTCCCCGTTCCCCGTTCCCCGTTCCCCGTTCCCCGTTCCCCGTTCCCCGTTCCCCGTTCCCCGTTCCCCGTTCCCCGTTCCCCGTTCCCCGTTC